>PQAQ01000084.1 GCA_003105305.1 Candidatus Methylomirabilota bacterium | reverse complement strand
GCGATAAGGTCAGGGTCCGGGGGCTGAAGGGGCTCATGTTATTCGTCAGCAAAGATCACGAGGCAATGGCCGTTGAAGCCGATGCGATGTCAACGCAACGACAACAGGGAGGGCAGGCATGAATCCCCAGGAGTTTCTCTCGACGGTTTTCGGCTTGGTCCCGATACTCTTTCTTCTCATCCTGGCGCTCTTTGTACTTGCCAGCTCGGTCCGTATACTCCCTGAATACGAACGGGCCGTAATCTTCCGTCTGGGGCGCGTCGCGAAGGCGATTATCAATGTCGGGGGAACCGGCAACGGCCCGGGACTGATCCTCCTGATACCGGTCATCGACCGGATGATCAAGGTCAGCCTGCGAACGGTGGCTATGGACGTTCCCTCCCAGGACGTCATCACCAAGGACAACGTGTCGGTGAAGGTAAACGCCGTGATCTACTTCCGGGTGATCGACCCGGAGCGCGCCATCGTCCAGGTAGAGAATTACCTCTTCGCTACCTCGCAGATCGCCCAGACCACCCTCAGGAGCGTCCTGGGGCAGTCGGAGCTGGACGAGCTGCTGGCCGAGCGCGAGCGGCTCAACCAGCGGCTCCAACAGATTATCGATCAGCACACCGATCCATGGGGAATCAAGGTGACGGTGGTGGAGATCAAGCTCGTGGACCTCCCGCACGAGATGCAGCGGGCCATGGCCAAGCAGGCCGAGGCCGAGCGGGAGAAACGGGCCAAGATCATTCACGCCGAGGGCGAGTTGCAGGCCTCCGAAAAGCTTGCGCAGGCGGGCAGGATTGTGGCCACAGAACCTGTCACCATCCAGCTTCGATACCTGCAGACGCTCACCGAGATCGCCACAGAGAAGAACTCCACTATCGTCTTTCCGCTCCCGATCGACATCTTGAAGATCTTTTTGTCCGATCGGAAAAAGAGTGCCGAATCATGAGAGCTGTCTGGAATGGCACGACTATCGCTGAGAGCGATGACACGGTCGTCGTCGAGGGGAATCGTTATTTCCCCCGCTCCTCGGTCCGATCCGAATATCTGCGCGAAAGCGCCACCCATACGACCTGTCACTGGAAGGGCGAAGCCGGCTACTACAACCTGGTTGTCGGCGACGCCGTAAATCCGGATGCGGCCTGGTACTATCCTGCGCCCAAGGCCGCCGCCAAACAGATTGCCGGCCGCGTTGCGTTCTGGAAGGGCGTTCGGGTCGTCGAATAGCCATTGGTGTACCGATGAAAGAGGCGACGTTTGGGGCAGGTTGCTTCTGGGGCATCGAAGCCGCGTTTCGCCGCGTGTCTGGTGTCGTCTCAACGACAGTCGGCTATATGGGCGGCACCCTGGAGAACCCGACATACCACGATGTCTGCGCCGGCTCTACCGGCCATGCGGAGGTCGTCCGGGTAGAGTATGACCCGTCGCTGGCCTCCTATGACGATCTCCTCAACGTCTTTTGGGCCATCCATGATCCTACCAGCCTGAATCGCCAAGGGCCGGATTGTGGCGCGCAGTACCGCTCGATAATCTTCTTCCATGATGCCGAGCAGCACGTTGCGGCGCTGGCCTCCAAGCGGAGACTGGAACTCGGCGGAGAACACCGGCGGCCCATTGTCACTGAGATTGTGCCGGCCGCTACCTTTTACCGGGCGGAGGAATATCACCAGCAATATCTGGAGAAGCAGGCTCGGCCTCGCTGTACGATCTAGACAACCACACCCCCCTCGTGTATGCTCGCCTCCGTGGATACCCCAAGAGATCAACTCCTGAGATTATTGGTTCAGCACTCCTTTCAGTACAGCGCCGAACCGGTCTTCACCCTGGCATCAGGCCGGAAAAGCCGTTACTATATCAACTGTAAGGCAACGACGTTTATGTCGGAGGCGATGCCGCTCCTCGGCCAACTCTTCTTCGAACGGATCACAATGATCGAAGATCGAGACGGCAAGCGGATCGCCGCTGTCGGAGGACTCACCCTCGGCGCGGACCCGATTGCCTACGCGGTGGCCTATCACAGCGCGCTGCATGGTATGCCTATCCAGGCCTTCAGCGTCCGGAAGGAACCGAAAGGACATGGAGCCCAGAAATGGGTGGAGGGTTTCGAGCAGCCGGGCGCAAGAGTCGTCATCATCGAGGATGTCGTCACAACAGGCGCCTCGACCCTTAAGGCCATCGATGGCGCGCTGCATACCGGCTTTCAGATCGTCAAGGTGCTGGCGCTTGTGGACCGGCAGGAGGGCGGCCGCGAGGAGTTACAGCAAAAAGGCTACGACCTTGAGGCGATTTACACGACCGAGGATCTCATGCGCCTCGCCCACCAGTGATGCGACGAGCCTACTGCACACCCCGCACAAAAAGGCCACTGGACAAATCAGCCGCTTTCCGCTACTGTATCGCGTCGTAGGGACGCTGCTTTTATTGGAGGGGGGTTAGCTCAGTTGGGAGAGCGCGGCGTTCGCAACGCCGAGGCCAGGGGTTCGAATCCCCTACCCTCCACCAATCTCTCATCATCTCCCACCACTATGACGCCCGCTGCGACAATGCGGATGATCCCGATCGCCTGACTCCCATCCACAGGGTACCCTGCGCCTGCATCACGCTATTCCTGGATGCGTGAGTGCCGGGATCACCCTCCACGTCAGCACAGGGGCCGGGACCAAACGATACCTTTTATTACTGCGGTGGTGAGGTTACACCCGAACTCGTTTCTTGGTGTGAGGTTTGGGCCGGGATTTGAGGATATCGCCGATCCAGGTAAAGGCGGCAACGGTCGTGGGCCACCCAAGGGTCGGCAGACCCAGCAGGACCGCATGCCGGATCTCCTCTGGCGAGGCGCCTGCCTCGAGCGCCTTTCTGACGTGGGCATGGACCGCCCCTTCTGACCGGATTCCGATCGCCATGCCGAGTTGGACCAACTCCCGTGTCTTGGCCTGGAGTGGACCGGAGGCGTGACAGGCCTCTCCGAGGCGCTCGTACGCGGCATGCGCCTCCGGGAATCGTTGCGTAAACTGCTGAAAAGGGATCGGTAGCTTCTGCGTCGGCATCGTCATCGTCCTCCTCATCGGCCGCAAGATGGGCTATCTCATCTGCGGAACACGCCGGCACCTTCCACCGGCACTACCTCTCGGACCTTAGCTGCTTGATATCCTGTCATTACCCGTGGCTCCAAATCGTATCACAGATGGACAATATAGAAAGGGGCAACGGTCTACCCTCAACCGTAACGTTTGGACTCCCGGCCTACCGGGCGGCCAAGAAATCTACAGCCTCCGGCAGATCGGCAAAACGGTAGACGATATAGTCCGGCTCAGCCGCATGTGAATTATTTGGATGCAAGCCGGAACAAAACCAGACCGTCTTCATCCCAACCTGCTGTGCCCCAAAGATATCGCGGTACCGGTCGTTCCCAACGAAGATCGCCTTCGCCGCGTCAACCTGCAGGGCATCGAGGGCCTTCTGAAACAGCCGCGCATCCGGTTTGCGATAGCCATAGTCACCGGACACGATAATGGTCTGGAAGTAGGCATGCAGACCGACAGCCCGGAGCTCCGGCACCGCGTAGGCGGTTTGTGCATCCGAAACCACCCCGAGCGCGTACCGCGCCTTTAGCCGGTCAAGCACCTCCAGCTCTTGCGGAAACAGCGCCAGGCGCTTGCGGGCGATGCCCCGTTGCACCTCCGCCAAAAATAGAGGCAACGTCTCCAGTTTATCCGGCGGCAGGGTACGCGTGTAGTCAGTCGCAACGCGCCGGAGGACCTCTCGCCAGACCTCAACAACATCGAACTCCGGATACGTCTCCCGGTTGGCCGAAAACTGCTCCTTCATCACCGCAAAATAGAGGTCGCACACCTCCCACCGATGCAGGCGGATGCCTTGATAGGTGAGGAAGTGGCTGATAGCACGGTAGACCTCTTCCATGCGCTCATCCGTCTGAATGTCAATGAGCGCGCCGTTGACGTCGAAGAGCACCGCCCGGATGTCCATCAGAAGGCCCGCAGGACGAGCTTCGCTTCCTCGACCAACCGCCGCCGGTGCGCGAAGGGAATCCAGAAGTTGCGGGCGATCCGCAGCAGTGTGAGGCTCATCTGAAAGGGCAGTCGGCGGGTGATTGCCCGAAATGCGCGCTCTTGATCTGGGAAGTGGCCGCTATACTCCCAGAGGAAGTGGCCGATGAAAGGTTCCGCGGCATATTTGTCCCCGATGGTCTGCAGGTAGTAGTGCTGCAGTTCTCCCACGATCCGACCCAGGTCGAAGACGCGATCGGCGCGTTTCATCCGTTCCAGGTCAATCGCGATAACATCGAGACCATGCCCGAAGAGGAAGTTGCTGGGGGTGGCGTCGCCGTGCACCAGCACCTGGCGATCCTCCCACATGTATGGCTGTTCCCGCCAACGGTCGCCCAGCCAGTACAGTTCGTCCGCGTCCCAGTCGCCGATGACCTGCTGGCGCCGCAACTTTTGCACCAGCCGGTCCAAATAGGCGCAGTCCTGATTAAAATCTACCGTGAAATTATTAGCCGTGCGATTGTGTAAGGCAGCCAGGAGGGCGGCCAGGGCGGTGAGTTTTCGGAAGAGTCGGCCGCGGTGGCCCTGGTGAATCGCGGCGGCGATGACGGAGCTGAGAGAGGCGCCGGGGCAATACTCTTCGACTAAGACGCGATTAAGCCACGCATTGGTGCCCCAGGGGCGGGCCACATGATGAGGGTAGCCTTCAAACCCGTAACCTCGCAGCAATTGCAGATTTTCGAATTCCTGCTCCATGCGGTGTCGACCGCGGCCGTTCTCGCGCGCATCAGCCGCCCCGAAGAACTTACCGACCAGCGATGCGCCGGTATGCCGTTCCTCATACCGGTACACCTCCTTGGACCCCCGCAGCCTGAACACGCGGAACTCCACCGGACCGCCAAGGACCCCTAGTTGCGGCAGGATGTCATGACGCAGGTAGTGATAGAGCGGATCGTGGGCAGGGAGGCGTCCTACATACCCGTTCGACATCGCTCACATACTCAGATCGTATTGTCCGCTTCACGTAGGAGACACCACGAACACATCAGCACTACCGCTCTTTGTTCCCGATGTCGATCCTCGTCATCGGTCCCCGGTGGCCATCTGTTTCTGAGCCCACCGACTCAAGCGAGTGCGCAATACCGTAATATTTGCTCCACCCACGTCCATACCGGCCCGCGGGGGGCATCTCTTTCCCGTTGAAGGATCGGACGGCTCACTCGCATAGATGTGTTCTACATCCTCCGAGCGCTCCGTGTTTTCGCGGTGGAGCCATTGCCTCGCTAACCCGCCTTCCTGTTCGAGCGCGCTGCAACCGGACGACGGAAGGACTGGCCTGTCACCGGCTTGGCGGCCAAACGGCTTGGGCCGACCGGGCGATTGGGCTTGGGATGCGGCCGTGCGGTCCCGCTTCCAGCCGGACCAGCCGTGATCCCTTGCGCGGCGCGGCGGGCGGCGTTCGCCTTCGCCCGGACCCGCTCCTCCGCTTTGCGGGCGCGGATGGCGGCAATGCGTTCGGCGATGGGGACCTCAAAGCGCTCAACGGGTGTCGTTGCGTAGTTAAACCCCTGAACCTTCTGACGCGGCAGGCGTGTGCCGATACCGCGCTCGATGGCGCGGAGGCTCTCCTCTTCGTGTGGCGAGACGAGGGTGTAGGCGTCACCCGAGGCCTCCTTCCGTCCTGTACGCCCAACCCGATGGATGTAGTCCTCGGGCAGGGGCGGGACATCGAAATTGACGACGAGGCCTAACCCCTCCACATCGATGCCGCGGGCGGCGATGTCGGTGGCGACCAGGACGCG
>PQAQ01000083.1 GCA_003105305.1 Candidatus Methylomirabilota bacterium | reverse complement strand
ACGATCTTGAAGATCCCGATCCCTTTCTGGCGGAAAAAGTATCGGAGTGATTGTCTGTAGCCGTCGACAAAGCTGAGCGCGGAGATTCCAGTCTCCTCGTTCAGTTCGCGCATAGCCGTCTGCTGCGCGTCTTCGCCGGGTTCGATGTGCCCCTTGGGAAAGTCCCAGTGCCCTGACTCGTAATGGAGCAGCAAGTAGACTGGTTCCGGCGTCCGCCTGAACAGAATTACCCCTGCCGAGATCTCGCGCGGCATAGTCCCTCGATCTGACTCAATATCCTATCCTTACGCTGTGGTGGTATAGGCGATAGAACAGGACCGGCGATTTTCTGATTCCCTTGAGACACCCATTGTGCTATATAGTAGCACATGAACAGCAGGCTGGCTCCATGCCCACCGTTTAAGGTCTACGGTATTAATCTGGTGGTCCGGATGCTTCGTGAACCGCCGGACAGCCTAACGATTCACTGCCCGCGCGGCGCCTCCATCAGATACGGCCAGGTTGTAATAGCCGGTGATGGGTTCGACGAAGGGTCCAATTCCTTCCGGGAGATGCCCCCGCTTGAAGCGATTGTTGCCTTCGAGGAAGCCTCTGAAGGTGTAGAGGGGCACTACTTCTACCGCCACAACGAGGAGT
The DNA here is from genome assembly GCA_003105305.1 of Candidatus Methylomirabilota bacterium. Taxonomy (GTDB): domain Bacteria; phylum Methylomirabilota; class Methylomirabilia; order Methylomirabilales; family Methylomirabilaceae; genus Methylomirabilis. The sequence continues at coordinate 8,290 of PQAQ01000083.1, read as the reverse complement.
ACCGGGTCCTCTCTCTGGATTCGATCATCATCGCCTTTCCCCAACCATAGCCTCTTCCGCCGAGGACCGTCTCTCCCTCTCCCGGCAGTCTGGAGACTGCAACCGTCAGATCAAGGTTGGCGCTGCCGACCACGACAACCTGTCTGTTTAGGTCAGCGGCCGGCATATCCGCTCGAGGAAAATGGCCACAAACCGTCCCGCGTCCACCTCCATGCAGACCTGGAGGTTCGGCGGCTGCTTCTCTTTCTCCAGCATCTGACGTCTATCGGCAATCGTCATCCCCTGGGCCGGACCTGCGCCCGTCTCTACCTGGACATAGAATGGCCGACGCGTGACCAGTGACGGATCGATCACAGCGCCGATGGCAAGCGGATCATGAAGCGGCGTTGCGGCGCGGCCCGTCCGGTCCTGTTCGATACGAAACAGTCGCTCGGTGGCATCGTGAACGAACTGAGTCACGCGACCACCAACATGTCGGACCAGGGCGTCGATCAGCTCCGCCGTAAGCAGGACCCGTTGAGTCACATCCAAAGGAACAAGGGTGATCGGCAAGCCGGAGGCAAACACAAGGCCGGCTGCCTCAGGATCGGTGTGCATATTAAACTCCGCCACGGGTGTCACGTTGCCCGGCGCCTGGATCGCTCCGCCCATGATGACAATCTCTTTGACCTTGGCCATCTCTGCCGGAGCCGTCTGGATTGCTGTCGCTAGGTTGGTGAGCGGTCCAATACAGATCAGGACGATCTCCCCGGGAGCCGCACTGATCTGTTCGATAATCAGGGCCGGAGCGGGTTGGGGTGCGAGGTGTTGTCGCGGATCGGGATATCGGGATTCTCCCGCCTCCGTCTTGAACCGGAAGAGCTCTCCCAGGCCGTCCTCACCGTGGTAACGCTGAGCGGTGCGCAGCGGCCGCGTCAAGGGGCGTGCCGCACCCTTCGCCACCGGTGGGCGTGGATGGGAATCCACCACGTCGAGCAGCAGGCAGACATTCCGCGTTGCCTGCGATACCGAGACATTGCCGGCTACGGTTGTGATCGCCTCGACCGATACCTCCGGCGAGGCGAAGGCGAGGATCAACGCCAGCGCGTCGTCAATGCCGGGATCGGTGTCGATAATCACGCGTGTTGTGGGCATCCGTTCGGCTCCGTGCGGCCATTGTACTCGAGTCGGGCCTAATCTGCTACCCTCTTGAGCGGCCTGGAACCATCCGGTCTATTTTTCTGTTGACCTTCTGGTGTTATTTCTGATAAGGTATGGCGCGTTTTCGGTATGACGGCTATTCGATCGGTAATCCATGGAGGTCAGAGGATGTCGGGATCGACTTATCACTACTGGACGCGAAGATCCTTTCTGAAGGCCTCTCTCGTTTCTGCCTTTGCGCTGTTCGGCGGACCGGCGTGGGCGCAGGAGCTGACCGCTGCGTCGGGTCCAGAGGGGAGGGTCACGCTTTACAATACCCACACGCACGAACGACTGGATGTGACATACCGGACGGCTTCCGGCGAGTATGACGTGGAGGCGCTGAGTGCGATTGATCAGCTTTTGCGCTGCCATTATACCAATAAGGCCACGAAGATGGATGTCGGCGTGATCGAGTTTGTGAACGCCCTGGACAAACGGCTGGGCGGAGGCAATGAGATTCATGTGATCTCGGGTTTCAGATCGCCAGAATACAACCGACTGCTGCGTCGAACGAAGAGGCGTGTCGCCCGCAATAGCCTGCATCAGTACGGGAAAGCGATCGACCTCCGTATGCCCGGGGTCGACATACGAGAGGTTCGGAAGACAGCCCTGGATTTGAGATACGGCGGGGTCGGATACTATCCCCGTCGAGGATTCATTCACGTGGATTCCGGGCAGTTCAGACACTGGTGAGCAGCCGCCGTCTGTGGCGTAGCTGTGTTATAGCCTCCCTCGTTCTCTTCTTCGCGCCGGGTGAACCCTGGGGCGCGAGTTCGCCTCTATACTCCGGTTGCGTCGTTCGATACCCCAGTGACGCCACAATCGAGTGGGAGTGCCGGCGCCTGCGTGCCCGCGAGACACTGGAGACCCTCTTTGGGAATCGATGGGCCGATGTTGCCCGGTTCAACCGGATCGACCGACGTCATGCCGCTCCCAATATCTTTCTCAAGATCCCCAAGCGCGTTGAAGACGTACAGGGCTTCACACCAATGCCTCAGGAGTATTCCCCGGCAGCCGGCGAGGCCAAGTTCATCCTTGTGGATCTGTCAGAGCAGTTCCTCGGCGCCTACGAGTTTGGCCGCCTGGTGTTTTCGGCGCCGATTGCCACGGGTGAGAAGGGGAACGAAACCCCGACAGGCGAGTTTATCCTTACGGCCGCCCAACGCCACCGCCATTCATCCCTCTATACCATCGAGAAGACCGATATCCCGTACCCGATGAACTATGCGCTTCGATTCCACATCAGCAAGGGAGGCGTCATATTCTGGATACATGGGCGCGATATGCCGGGGTTCCCGGCGTCGCATGGCTGCATCGGACTCTACGACGAGCCGATGCAGAAAAAGTATTACAGATATCCCCGTGAACCGATCCTCGAAGATGCCAGGATGCTTTACAATTGGGTGCTCGCGCCTGTGCCTGAGGACGAGAAGTATCGAATGTTGGACAATGGACCACGGGTGCTCATTGTCGGTCGCGCGCCCGTTCCAACACAACGTTCGGGCCGGGACCAATCGAGTGCCCGGCCCATCTCTACACAGCCGCCGCACGTCATGTAAAACAAAAGCGCCAAGGCTGAATTGCGAACTACTCTTTATGTCTCTATTGCGTTGTATGGTAATATTAATTGGTTTGCGCCCGCCCACCAGACACCAATTGAACCTTCCGGCTCAGGAGAAGAATGCGGAAGGGCACTCACGGCGCGAGGAGGAGTTCCATGGCTGACACGTTGACCGTTACCGATAACCGCACCGGGAAACAGTACGAAATCCCTATCGACCACGGAACGATCAGGGCCATGGATCTCCGACAGATCAAGACCTCCGACGGCGATTTCGGATTGATGAGCTACGACCCATCATTTGGAAACACCGCCTGTTGTAAGAGCCGGATCACGTTTATCGACGGTGAACGGGGAATTCTGCTGCACCGGGGCTATCCCATTGAGCAGTTGGCCGAAAAAAGCACCTTCCTGGAGACGGCTTACCTCCTTATCTACGGAGAGCTTCCCAGTGGTGAGCAGATGGATGAATTCGTTAACCAGGTGACACGCCATACTATGGTCCACGAGAACATCAAGAAGCTGATGGACGGCTTTCACTACGACGCCCACCCGATGGGAATCCTGCTGGGGACGGTTGGCGCCCTTTCGACTTTCTATCCGGATGCCAAGAACATTATGGATCTGGGGGCTCGCCAACGGCAGATCATCCGCCTGATCGCCAAGATGCCGACCCTGGCGGCGTATGCCTACCGGCATAGTCGCGGACTGCCCTACACCTATCCGGACAACAGTCTGAGTTTTACCGGCAACTTCCTCAATATGCTGTTCCGGATCACAGAACCGAAATACTACCCGCATCCCGTATTAGAACGAGCCTTGGATGTGCTATTTGTTCTCCATGCCGACCACGAACAGAACTGCAGCGGCAATGCGATGCGATCCGTCGGCAGCTCTCATGTCGACCCATTCTCCGCTGTGGCCGCGGCAATTGCGGCCCTGTACGGCCCGCTGCACGGCGGGGCTAATGAGGCAGTGCTCCGGATGTTGAAGGAAATCGGGTCCGTTGACAAAGTAGCCGCGCATATCACACGGGTCAAGGCCGGCGAGGTACGATTGATGGGATTTGGGCACCGGGTCTACAAAAACTACGATCCCCGCGCGAAGGTCATTAAACGGCTGACCGAGGAGGTCTTTGAGGTCACGGGAACAAATCCCTTGCTGGAGGTCGCACTCGAGCTGGAAAGAATCGCGCTTCAAGATGACTATTTCGTCAAACGCAAGCTGTATCCAAACATCGACTTTTATACCGGCTTGATTTATGAGGCGATGAAGTTTCCGATGGACATGTTCCCGGTGCTTTTCGCCATTCCTCGAACAGCCGGGTGGGTAGCCCAGTGGGAGGAGATGCTTCTGGATGCGGAGCAGAAGATCGCCCGCCCCAGGCAGATCTACCTTGGCCAACAGCGACGCGACTATTATCCGATGGCCGAACGACAAAGCCAGTAGCCGCCAATCCTCCTGCTGTCACCATCTCTGCTCCTACAGCCCGGGATGAGTCGGGCAACGCAACCGAAGCCTTCTCTCCGGACTTCTATCTGGTTGGCTTCGACCCTCTTATTAAATTGACGACGCTCAAACAGAGCTTGAGGGCTAAGAACAATCCGAAGTGACGACGATTTTGGGCGCTGAACCAGAAGATCGCACTGAAGGGGTTGCACGGGAGAGATATCTGGGCTTACTGACCGGATATGGCCTTTAAAAAGCTGCTCCAAGCGATCCCTTGGCCTCCATGCTTTCCCGGGAATACAACCTTTCAGCTTCTCCTGGGCTACCGGGGTCTTTTCACCAGCTTACCCTGCCTGATGTCGTACCCTCGAACCCAGAACTCTCTGAAATACCCCGGTACTTGTTTGTGGCCTTCAGATCTCTTGGAGCTATTAAATATATAGGACCGGCCCCGGCCGTTGTCAAGGGGGACAGGACTCAACTTGACGCTTTACCCTTCTTTCGAGTATGATGAAGCTGTCCAGATGATTATCCGCGGTTATGCCTCACCTGAGAGTCTATACGTCGAGAGGGGGGCGCATCTTCCCATTCGCTTGGCGCTTTGCGGGCGCCTTGATCCTTGCCTCGTTCATAGCCACAGCCTGTGCTCCTCGTCACATCGTGGATGGCTTCCTGGTTGACGAGGCCCTGGGGTTCAGGATCGCCTTGTTGCGTGATGGTTGGCGGAGGCTCGAGGTGGAAGGGGCCACGCTCGCCTTCCAGGCGGAACCGGGCGGCCAGGTGGCTGCGCTATTCGTCAGTTGCGAAGAGCGTCAGCCGATCACGCTTCACGTGCTGGCCAAACGCCTGTTCTTCGGGATCAGGGCAAAACGAGTCGTGACCCAGAACGTCATCTCGTTGAGCGGTACGGAGGCGGTCCACACGGTGCTCACGGGTCGGCTGGAAGAGGCCGATGTGATGGTCAGCAGTTACGTTGCCCGGAACGGCGAGTGCGCCTATGACCTTGTGTACGTCGCCTCGCCGGAGACCTTCCAGGACCGGCTGCCGGAGTTTGAGCGGTTTGTCCAAGGCTGGACCTTGACTGAAAACACTCCAGGTCGAGGTACAGAGCGGCAATAGGGACATGCGGTGCGGAACATAGCTGTAGCCGTGGGAGGCCAGTCGATTCGATTGCTCGAATTGCTGGGTGGGCTCTCGCAACTTACCTGCGACACCGTCTTCTGCGCATTTAGACCTCCCTTCAACCTCCGCGAGCTCATCCGGCAAGCCGATCATATTGGAGTGAAGTCTATCTCGATTGCCGGCGTAGCCGCTGTGTTTACCGGGCTCGTCCTGGCGCTCCAGACTGCCTACGGTCTAAGCCGATTCGGGGCGAAGGCGTATGTGGGGATTATCGTCGCGCTTTCAATGGTCCGTGAGTTGGGGCCGGTTCTTACGGCCCTGCTGGTCGGGGGCCGGGTCGGTTCCGGAATCACTGCCGAGCTGGGATCGATGAAGGTGACTGAGCAGATCGATGCGATGCGGGCCATGGGCGCGAACCCGGTCAAGAAGCTGGTTGTGCCGCGCGTATTGAGCACGATGCTGGTCCTGCCGCTGCTGACGGTTATGGCGGACATTCTGGGCATTTTGGGCGGCATGGTCATCTCCAGATATGAGTTCCAGGTCGATTACCAGCTTTACTACAATACCGTCACACGCAACCTGACGCCGACCGATATTGTGAGCGGTCTGGGCAAGACCGTGGTCTTCGGCTTCATCATCGCCATCGTCGGCTGTTACAGGGGATTGGAAGCGGTGGGTGGAACAGAAGGTCTAGGCAGGGCGACGACCGCGACCGTTGTCACGTCGACCATTGCCATCATCATCTCGGACTTCTTTCTGACTAAGTTCTTCTGGTGGCTGGAGGGCTGGTGAGATGAACATGTCGGCCATCGAGTTCCATCAGGTCTATAAGTCGTTCAACCGCATACCGATCCTGGCCGGGATGGATCTCACAATCCGAGCCGGTGAGACGATCACCATCATCGGCGAGAGCGGGGTCGGTAAGAGCGTCACCTTGAAGCTGATCGTCGGCCTGCTCAAACCTGAGGCGGGCCGCATTCTGATCGAGGGGGAGGATATCGTACCGCTGTCGGAGGACCGACTGATCGGAATCCGAAAGAAGATCGGGATGGTCTTTCAGAGTTCGGCGCTCTTCGATTCTCTCTCGGTGGTGGAGAACATCGCCTACCCCCTCCGCGAACATACTGCCATGTCGGAGCGGGAGATCCATGAACGGGTTAAAGAGACACTCCGCCTTGTCGGACTCGAGGGCGTCGACGACAAGGCGCCGGTCGACCTGTCGGGCGGAATGAGAAAGCGGGTCGCGTTGGCCAGGGCCATCGCACTGACACCGAAGATCATCTTGTATGACGAACCGACGACCGGCCTGGACCCCACGAACACGGAAAAGATCAACGAGTTGATCGCGGACATGAACCGAAAGCTTGGGGTGACGTCGGTGGTCGTCACTCACGATATGCGGAGCGCATTCACTATCTCCGATCGGATCGGTCTGCTGGACCAGGGTAAGATTGTCGTTCTCGGAACGCCGGAAGAGATACAACGCGCCGACCGGCCGTTCGTCCGGCAGTTCGTCAGCGGGACAATGGCATACGCGCAGAACAGTTTGCGGTTGCGGCGGTAGGGAACATATCAATGGCGGAACGTGAGCAGTGGATACGGTTGCGTGTCGGCCTCTTTGTTCTGGGACTCCTTGGCCTGTTCATCATCTTTGTCTTGACCATCGGAAGCCGGAGCCGAATCTTCGAGCGCCGTTACAGCCTGCACGCCTTCTTCAGCAATATCGAGGGGCTGAATGTCGGAGCGCCGGTCCGGCTCGCCGGCACCTCCATCGGATCGGTTGACGACATCACCTTCAGCAAAGACCTTGCCAGCAAGAAGATCCGTGTCACCATGAGCCTGGACGCGAGGCTTCAGGAACGGATACGGGAGGACTCAATCGCGAGCATCGGGACCATCGGACTGGTGGGAGACAAGGTGCTCGAGTTAACGGTGGGTAGCCCGAATAAGCCAGCTCTCCCTCGAGACGCAACTATCGCCAGCGTCGATCCACCGGATTACGCTACGCTGCTCCAGAAAGGCGATCAGATTGTGAGCAATGTGGTGAAGATCTCGGACGCCTTGAACCAGCTCGTCGGCGGTGGAGCGGGGACAGAGGCACGACAGGATCTGGCCGAGAGCATCGCCTCCTTCAACCGGGTCATGGAAGAGATCGAACACGGGAACGGGCTGCTTCACGCGCTGGTATACGAGAGGCGCTCAGGCGACACCATGAAAGCGTTGTCCGAAGCCACGACCGCGCTCCAGCAATTCGCGAATCTAATGAAGCAATTTGAGCATCGAAAGGGGTTGGCCCACATCCTGTTTGCGGATCCGAGAGCCGAATCGATCATGGCGGACCTTGAACAGACCTCCAGGAATCTCAAGTCGGTTTCCACCCGTCTGGCCCAGGGAGAGGGAACGCTCGGGGCGCTTATTGACGATCCCACGCTATACGAGGATCTGTCGGCCCTCCTGCGTGGCGCGAATCGCAGCCGGATCCTGCGAAACCTGATCCAATCCACACGGCGGTCCGGCGCCGATAGCGAACCGCAATGACTACGCCTGCCACGGTATCGGTTATTATCCACGGCCATTTCTATCAGCCGCCGCGCGAGAACCCCTGGACGGATGAGGTTGAGCAGCAGCCGTCGGCCGCCCCCGCTCACGACTGGAACCAGCGGATTGCTGCGGAATGCTATACCCCGAACGGATGGGCCAGGCGCCTGGACCACGACGGCCGAATCGTCGACCTGATCAATAACTATGCCGGTATGAGCTTCGATATCGGACCGACGCTCTTCCGCTGGCTCGAACGTCAGGCCCCCGAGACCGCTCGGCGCATAATCGAGGGCGATCGCGACAGCATGGTTCGGTGGGGCGGCCATGGCAATGCCCTGGCCCACCCGTACGTTCATGCCATCCTGCCGCTCGCCGACCCGCAAGACCGCGCCACGCTGGTCAGGTGGGGGATCGCCGAGTTCAAGGCCCGCTTCG
>PQAQ01000082.1 GCA_003105305.1 Candidatus Methylomirabilota bacterium | reverse complement strand
GAGATCGAGACCGGGTGCGGGATCGTCCCCTATACCTATCGAGAGAACAACTTCGTCAACGCCCTGCAATGGGCCATCGGGCTGGAGTTGTTCCTCCTGATCCGCGATCCGTGGCGGGTGTTCCTCTCTACCGATCACCCCAACGGCGGACCCTTCTACCTGTACCCCTGGATCATCCGGCTGCTCATGGACAAGCCGTTCCGGGATGAGATGCTGAAGCGCGTCCATAAGCGCGTAGCGTCGGAGACGATCCTGTCGTCACTTGACCGCGAGTACAGTCTGTCGGAAATCGCCATTATCTCCAGGGCAGGTCCTGCGAGGGCGTTGGGACTTCCTCACAAGGGTCATCTGGGGGTCGGGGCGGACGCCGATATCACCATCTATGCCAAGGACAGTGACCGGGAGCAGATGTTCGAACATCCTGTCTATACCATCAAAGGCGGAGAGACAGTCCTTCGGGACGGCGAGATCGTGGCCAGTCCAGAAGGCAAGACATTGTTCGTCATCCCGCCGGACGTTGGCGAAATGGAGCCCAGCTTCAGAACGGAATTCGAAAACTACTATACGATCCAGTACAACAATTTCCCGGTCGATATCGAGGACATCCCCAACCGGGAGGCGATTCCGGTTGGAGCCGCCCGATGATACGGTTGTCGGTCTGACGGAGATACGATGGAGATCAATGGCGTAAGTATTGACGAGACCTATGCAGAGGCATTCGGCATGTATGCCAGCCGGGTGCTGATTACCGCGTGCAGCAAGGCCTGGGCGCTGGAGGCGGCGCGTAGCATGGCCGGTTTCGGCACCTCGGTCATCGGTTGCGGCTGCGAGGTGGCGATAGAGGGCGCCGATCCGGCAGAAACCCCAGACGATCGCCCAGGCGTCAGCGTGCTACTGTTCGCGCCGTCGAAAAAGGCGGTGCAGGAACAGCTTATCAACCGAATCGGCCAGTGCGTGATGACCGCTCCGACCTCGGCGTGTTACAACGATCTGGAGGCGGAGGACCGGCTGACAATCGGGGGGAAGCTCAAGTTTTTCGGCGATGGATTTCAGATTAGTAAGCGCTTTGAGTCGCAGATATTCGGGAATGGGAGCGGTCCTCGGCGCTTTTGGCGGATCCCCGTCATGGACGGCGAGTTTATTGTAGAAGACCGGTTCGGCGTCCAGAAGGGCGTTGGCGGCGGTAACTTTCTGCTGTTAGGGAGCGAGCTGCCGGCGACACTGCAGGCCGCCGAGCGGGCGATCGAGGCGATGCGGAAGGTGCCGGGCGTCATCATGCCGTTTCCGGGCGGCGTCGTACGATCCGGGAGTAAGGTCGGTTCGCGCTACAAGTTTCTGAACGCCTCCAGCAATACGGCCTTCTGCCCATCGCTGCGAGGCGCGGTCAAGAGCGAACTGCCGGAGGGGGTCGGGGCGGTGCTCGAAATCGTCGTCGACGGCCTGACGCCGGAGGCGGTGGGAGAGGCGATGCGGGYCGGTATCCGCGCCGCATGCGGTCCCGGCGTGATCAAGATTTCCGCCGGGAACTATGGCGGAAAGTTGGGCAAACATCACTTTCACCTTCATCAACTGTTGGCTGAGCGCTGATCGTTGATCGCTGACGACTCACTTGTGAAAAGAGGGTAGCATGCCGCCAGTCGTACTGCATATGCAACAGGTCCCAACGAATATACCGATCGAGGCCGAGTCGATCTCGCCCGATCTGTTCGTCGAGCGCAGCCAGGCCGAGATCGAGGCGATGCCCGTTACATTGGGGAATGAGAGTCACCGACTCGGCGACTTTTTCAAGGTCGAAGGGGAGCGGTCGGACGAGATCATTATTGAGGGCTGCACGGGGCGAGTGAGGTGGATCGGCTCCGGAATGACGCGAGGTCGGGTCGTTGTCCGTGGCAACGTCGGGATGCACGCCGGGTCGTACATGCGAGGCGGCGAGATCCTTATCGATGGCAATGCCGACGATTTTCTTGGCGTCGAAATGCAAGGGGGACTGATTCGGGTCAAGGGCAACGCCGGGCATCGTGCCGGATCCGCCTATCGAGGGAGCAAGTACGGCATGCAGGGAGGGATCATCGTGGTCGACGGCAACGTCGGTCATGAGGTGGGCGCCTATATGCGACGAGGGCTCATGGTCATCAAGGGGAATGCGGCAGATTTTCTTGGAACGATGATGGCGAATGGGACGATCTGTCTCTTTGGTCAGGCGGGCCTCAGAACGGGGGGCGGGATGGAGAAGGGGACCATCTTTTGCCAGCAGTCTATTGAGTTGCTGCCGACCTTTGCCTACGACTGCGTCTACGCGCCGGTCTTTCTCCGAATGCTGTTCAAGGGGCTGAGGCGACTTGGGGTGGAGCTGCCTGTTCCCATAAATGGCCTCGTCCGTCGATATCACGGAGACCTGGCCGATGTCGGCAAGGGTGAAATCCTGATCGCTGCCTGAGGAGGACGCTGCTGTGTCGCTCAGTCTTAATCGCCAGGCTGTCGAGATTCTCGATCGGATGTCGGATAAGGCCTCCGCGCTCGGGATTTCGGTCTCGACGCTCAAGAACGGCGCCAGACTCGTCGATCTCGGGGTCAAGGCGCCGGGAGGCTTGCTGGCAGGGAAAGGGCTGGCAGAGATCTGTCTCGGAGGACTCGGAGAGGTCTCGTTCCTTCCACTGGACTATGGCGACTTCTCGTTTTCCGGTATCAGCGTGGCGATCGACGGTCCGGTGCTGCCGTGCCTCGGTTCACAGTATGCCGGTTGGCGCATCCAGCGTGGAAAGTTTTTCGGGATGGGATCGGGGCCGGCGCGGGCGCTGGCCAGAACCGAAGAGCTGTACGAAACGATTCGTATCCGAGACGACGCCGACTCGGCGGTCCTGGTGCTGGAGAGCGGCCGATTGCCGGATGAAGATGTGGCCGAGTACGTCGCCGAGAAGTGCGGCGTCACGCCGGATCGAGTTTCGTTGGCGGTTGCGGCCACGCGGAGTGTCGCCGGCGCGGTACAGATTGCGGCGCGGTCGGTCGAGACGGCCATGCACAAACTGCTTGAACTCGACTTCGACGTCACCAAGGCGCTCAGCGGTTTTGGAACCTGTCCCATTGCGACGCCGGCCGCCGATGATCTGACGGCCATCGGGCGGACCAACGACTGCGTCCTGTACGGCGCCAAGGTCTATCTGACGGTGTCGTCCACCGATGACGAGATCGCGGCATTAATCGATAAGGTTCCATCCTGCGCGTCGCGGGATTACGGCCAACTGTTCCGCGACCTGTTCAAGCGCTACGATGGCGACTTCTACAAGATCGACCCGTTCCTCTTCAGCCCGGCCAAGATCGCCATTACCAACGCCGCCACCGGTCGTACCTTCAGGGCCGGGCGCTTCAATGCCGAGCTGCTCCAGACCTCTCTCCTCAGTTAGCCGGCGTCTGATCCATATTCCTGACTGCTGACTCTTGCACGTTACAGATGAAAATAGGAATCCTCGCCGACAGAGCAGGGTGGCACGTTGAGGTGCTGGCGAAGGCGCTGGCGCGACGCGGCTGCCAGACCGACTTCCTACCGATTACGCGGTTGGTGGCTCGCGCCCCAGGCGATCCGCTTATCACCATCGACGGCCGGCCCCTCGAATCATACGATGCGCTGCTGATCAGGACCATCCCGGAAGGGTCGCTTGAGCAGATCGTCTTCAGGATGAATGCGCTGCATCGATTGGAAGCGGCCGGGGTGCGGATTATGAATCGACCCAGTCCGCTGGAACAGACCGTCGATAAGTATTATACGTCCAGCCTGCTTGCCGCGCACGGTCTGCCGACGCCGCGGACCGTTGTAACTGAGGGGTTCGACGATGCAATGGCGGCGTTCCAGGAGCTGGGCGACGTGGTCGTCAAGCCGCTCTTTGGCGCCGGGGGGCGAGGGATGGTGCGGGTGAGCGATGCGGATGTTGCCTATCGAGTCTTTCGCGCCCTGACGCTCACTCGGAGTATCTTCTATATTCAGGAGTTTGTTCCGCATGGCGATTACGATCTGCGAGGCCTAGTGATTGGGGATCGGGTGGTGGCGGCCATGCGTCGCCGAGCCGACGGGTGGCGGCACAATGTGTCTCAGGGCGCGCGGCCTGAACCGCTCGTCATGGATCACGAAGCGGCTATCCTCTGTCTTGAGGCCGGCAGACTCCTTGGAACCGATTATGCCGGGATCGACCTGCTTCAGACGCCTCACGGCTATACGGTCATAGAGGTCAACAGCATCCCGGGCTGGTCCGGGCTGCAGCGGACGACCGAGAGTGAGATTGCCCAGGAGATCGTCGATCACCTGCTGAGCCTGGCGAGGAGTTGATCAGTGAATTCCCCAACCCCAGATTCGATCTGCCTCGCTGCGCAGCTTGCCTGCCTCCTCGAGGTCAGCGCCGATAAGCCTGGGAACGTCACGCCGTTTGCCGATTTTGCCGACACCCGTTACACCGATTTTTTGGCCAGCGCCGCGATCCTGGGACAGGTCCTTCGGAAGGCGGCCGCTACGGCCGTCGGCTCACTGGTCCTCGACACGGTCAGAGAGACGAAGCGGCTGGTGGGCCGGAACACCAATCTGGGCATCGCGCTCCTCTTCGTCCCCCTGGCAAAGGCGGCCCTGCGTCGGGGGCGGCGACCGCTGCGGTCTCGCCTGCACAGCGTCCTAATTGCCCTCACTCCTTACGATGGGCAACGGGTCTATGAGGCGATTCGACTGGCAGAGCCCGGCGGCCTCGGGCAGGCTGATCGGTTAGATGTCCGAGCGACCCGCGGTCGGGTCCGGCTCCCTGAGGCGATGCGCGCCGCCGCCGATCGGGACTCGATTGCGCGCGAATACGTCACCGACTTTGAGATCACGTTTACCGTCGGCGCGCCGACCCTCACGCGGTGCCTCCAGGAGTTCGGTGACACGGAAGCGTCGATCATTCAGACCTACCTGACGATCCTGTCTCGCGTGCCGGATTCCCTCATTGCGCGCAAGTGTGGAGCGCATGAAGCCGCCGGAGTCTCGCGGGAGGCGGGCAAGATCCTTGCCGCCGGCGGGGTCTGTACGGAACAGGGGTGGCGACGGCTTCGGCGATGGGATCGCACACTCCGTAAGGACGGCCATCGACTCAATCCCGGGACAACGGCCGACCTGACTGCCGCTTCTCTCTTTGTGGCAACGTTGGAGCACGGAATGAAGTTCGTGCTGGGGAACACCACAAGCTGAGAATAGCAGCGCGCCCCACAGCTCTTTTCCTATTTCATCCCTTCAAATCCTCACCCGCGACCCGACGCCGTAATGGCGCCTGGATGACGTGTTCCTTGCCTGAAACAGCGTACTATCATATAGTCTGTCACATATCATCCCAGGATAACTTATTGCTGTGCGAGGTCAAACGGCGCTGATGTTCCTTCGTCAGGGGGTAGGGTAAGGGTATGGGTGGTCTGGATAAGATATTCAGTCCGAAGACGATCGCCGTCATCGGCGCCTCCGAGCATGAAGGCTCTGTGGGAAGGGCGATCATGGAGAACCTTCTTGTACAGAGCACGGCGTCGATTTTTCCGGTCAATCCGAAGCGGAAAAAGATCATGGGTATAGGTTCGTGTGCCAGGATTGCAGAGGTCCCGGAACCGGTCGATCTTGCCGTGATAGCCACGCCCGCGTCCACAGTTCCCGACATTGTTGGCGAGTGCGGAGAGGCCGGGGTGCGCGGGATCGTCATTATCTCCGCGGGGTTCAAGGAGGTCGGGGAAAGCGGCAGGGGTTTGGAGGACCGGATCCGAGAGGTCCGAAAACGGTACGGTATGAGGATCATCGGGCCCAATTGTCTCGGTGTCATCCGGCCCATTAACTCGTTGAATGCGTCCTTCCTCAGGGTCCGTCCTGAAGCGGGGCAAATCGCCTTCATCTCTCAGAGCGGGGCTCTGGGGAGCGCGATCCTGGACTGGGCCACGCATGCCCATATCGGTTTCAGTCTCTTTGCATCCCTCGGCTCGATGATCGACGTCGACTTCGGCGACCTGATCGATTTTCTCGGCGACGACCCGAACACGAAGAGCATCATGCTCTATATGGAGGGGGTCGGGAACGGAAAGAAATTCATCAGCGCCTCAAAAGGATTTGCGCGGAATAAACCGATCATCGTATTAAAGCCCGGGCGATTCGCCGAGAGTGCAAAGGCGGCGTTGTCTCATACCGGGTCGATGGGGGGCGAGGACCAGGCATACGATGCCGCCTTCAAACGGGTCGGCGTCGTGAGGGTCAGGGAGATTGCGGATCTGTTCAATGTGGCGGGGGTCCTGCATGCGAAGCATCTTCCAAGGGGGTCCGAGATCGCGATTGTCACGAATGCAGGAGGCGCCGGGGTGATTGCCGCGGACACATTGATGGAACTGGACGGAAGGCTTGCCCAACTTACCGATGACAGCATCAGGACGCTCGACGCTCATCTCCCCGCGTACTGGAGTAAAGGGAACCCGGTGGACGTATTGGGGGATGCGGACAGCGGGCGATACGAGAAGGCCGTCACGACCTGTTTAGACGATCCTGGCGTTCACGGCGTCATTGCGATCTACTCGCCGCAGGGGGCCGCGCAACCGAACGAGCTGGCGAAACGTTTCACAGAGATCGCAGATCGGAGCCGCAAACCGTTCATTGCCGTCTGGATGGGAGGGCGACAGGTAGAGGGTGCGCGGAGGATGACCCTTCAACATAACATCCCCACATATGAGACCCCGGAAGAGGCCGTCAAGACCTACCTCTACATGTATCGGTATGGACGGAACCTCCAGCTCTTGTATGAAACTCCTGAGCAATTGCCGGTGGATCAGGCGCCGCCTAAACACAACCTTAAGGCCTTTATCGCCGAGTTGTACAAAGACAAAAGGCTGCTCCTGACGGAGAAAGAGTCGAAGCGATTCCTGGCGAATTACGGAATCCCCACAATTAAACCGTATCTGGCGAAGGATGCAGAAGACGCCCTCAGCCTGGCGAATACGATCGGGTACCCGGTTGTCCTGAAGATTGTGTCCCCCGATATCTCTCATAAAAGCGACATCGGCGGTGTCGTCACGGGGATCTCTTCCGACCGTGAGCTGAAAAACGAATATGGGCGTCTGATGAAGAGGGCTCAGAAGAAAGCGCCGCAGGCGAGCATCTCAGGGGTCTCCGTTCAGGCGATGGTGGAACAGATCGATTACGAACTGATCCTGGGCATGAAAAAGGATAAAGACTTTGGTTCGGTGATCCTCTTCGGCATGGGGGGGATCGGGGTGGAGATGTTTCGGGACTTTTCGATCGGTCTGCCACCGTTGAATCAGACCCTTGCGAGAAGGCTGATGGAGGAGACGAAGGTCTTTGGGATGCTCCAGGGCTACCGAGGGAGAGTCCGCGCGGATCTGCAGCAGTTGGAGCAGATCCTGGTAAGTTTTTCCAATCTGGTCGTCGATTTTCCGGAGATCGCCGAGATCGACATCAACCCTCTTGCCGTGTCTGACGGGAAGGCATGTGCCCTCGATGCCAGAATCGTCCTCGATCAAGAGACCGGCGGGTACGCCGGCGCGTACTCCCATCTTGTGATTGCGCCGTATCCCACAAGATATGTGGTTCCCTGGAGATTGACCGACGGGACCGAGGTGCTCTTGAGGCCGATCCGGCCGGAAGATGAACCGTTGGAGCATGAGATGCTCTCAACCTTATCTGAGGAGACCTTGCGTGGGCGATTCTTCCAGGTCTTGAAAAAGATCACCCATGAGATGCTGATTCGGTTCTGCAACATCGATTACGACCGGGAGATGGCGATTGTGGCGGAGCTGAGGCAGGGGGAGAAACGGCGAATTATCGGCATTGGGAGGCTCATCATTGAGCCGGATTTCAACGGCAGCGAGTTTGCTGTCGTAGTGCACGATGAATTTCAGGGCAAAGGCCTGGGATACAAGTTGGTGGATATGCTCATTGGAGTGGCCCAGGACAAGGGTCTTGGGGAGGTCACCGGCACCGTCCTCACTGACAATATGAGCATGCTCCGGGTCTGTGAAACGCTGGGATTCACAGTCACCCATCAGCCCGAAGGCGTAAGCAGCGCGAGGCTGGCGTTGAAGTAATGCGAGAGACGGGGGCGAGTGCGGATCAGGGAAGTGGCGGCTATGCGGTTTGGGGAGTGTCCAGTGTGGAGGTCTGGCGACCAAAGAACTCAATCAGATGGTTGGCGACGGCCTTTCGCTGCTTGTCTACCGTAATCACGTGGTAGCAGTCATCCAGCAAGATCAGGCGCTTCTGTTGTGACGCAATAGTATTGTAGACAAGCTCGCCATTGCGGGGACCGGTCATGTCGTCCTCGCGGGCCTGAAGGATCACGGTAGGCGCCGTGACCTCTCCCAGGCGACCGCGGACCCGCGCAATGAGTCGGTCGATATGGCTCAAGGTCTTCAGCGGAAAGATCGGATAGCCCTTTGAGGCTGCCGGGTTCGCGCGAGTTGCGGCGTCGGTGCCGCTGCTCTTCCAGTGAGCCCATCTGTCCCTGATCCATCCGCGGATGAGCGCAAGCGGATGATATGCCGCCCGTATGTGGGCCTGAAGCTGCGCGTCCTTGATGCCGAACGGCGGCCCATCCGCGTGAAAGAGGAGATAGTGCAATGGGGCCACCTTCATGACAAACGGCAAGAGCGCCCTCACTCGAGGCGTATTCCATCCGTCATAGATGAAGGTAGGCGACAGAATACCGAGCGCATCAACGTCCACAGTTACTGAGGATTGCAGGGCCAGCAACGCGCCCGCACTCAGGCCCGCCACATAGAGGTAGTCGTATCGTTCGCGCACGAAGGTCAGTTGTGCCTGTACGTGCGCGGTCCAGTCCTTGTCGGACGCCTTCAGCAAATCCCAGATCCGCGTGCAGTGGCCCGGAAGCGTTGTGGCATAGACGTCCCAACCGTTGCGCGCCAATCGCCGTCCCAGGTAACCCATCTCCGTCGGTGTCCCTGTCACCCCATGAATCAGGTACACCAGACCCCGCGAGCCGCTCTGGATGGCCAAGTCGGTCGGCCGGCGGTCGATCATCTCATCGAGTGGGCCTCGCTGCATGGCCGGCGATTGCCTCATTATGGTTGTTCCGCGCATTCGGTGAACAGTCGATCCAGCAGTTCGACGGCCAGATCGATTTCGTCTCTCGCGATATCCAGGTAGGGCGCCAACGTAAAGACATTTTTGTAGTAGCCGCCGACATCCAGGACCAATCCCATCGGACCGCGGGATGTCGGAATTCCTCCAGCCAAGCCCCGCTCGAAGATCCGGTCTGTGAGGGCCTTGTTTGGCGTAAATCCGTCCGCCTGCGTTACCTCGATTCGAAGTGCCAGACCCAAGCCGGAGACGTCCCCGATGACGGCATGTCGCTTCTTGAGGTCCTCGAGCTGCTCCAGAAAATAGGCGCCCGATTCGGCCACCTTCCGCTCATAATCCTGCTGCTCGATCCACTCTAGTGTCGCCAGGGCCGCAGCCGTCCCCAACGGATTGGACGAGAAGGTGGAATGCGTCGATCCGGGAGGGAAGGCTTGTGGGGAGATGAGCGATTCCTCGGCCCACACCCCGGAGATAGGGTTGAGACCATTGGTTAATGCCTTTCCGAAGACAACGATATTCGGCGTGACGCCGAAGTGCTCGATGGCCCAGAACTTTCCCGTTCTGAAAAATCCCATCTGAATTTCATCGTCCACCAGCAGGATCTTTCGTTCATCCAGGATGGTCTTGAGCCTCCGGAAATAGTCCGGCGGGGGCACAACGTATCCTCCGGTGCCCAGGACCGGCTCTACATAGAACGCGATGAACTCGGACTCTTCCGCCTTTGCATCCCAGAATGAGTTGAACTCCGTTTCAAAGAGCCGCTCGACCTGATCCGCGCAGTAGTAGTCGCAGCTCTCTAACTTCATCCCATATGGACACCGAAAGCAGTACGGAAACGGCACGAAATGCGCCCGATTCGAGAAATGGCCGAAGCGGCGGCGGTACCGATAGCTGGAGGTGATCTCAGAGGCTCCGAGTGTCCGGCCGTGATACCCGCCCATGAAGGCCATAAACAGCGACTTGCCGGTTGCGTTGCGCACCAGCTTCATCGAATCCTCGATGGCCTGAGAGCCGCCGACATTGAACTGTACGCGCCCGTTCGTACCGAACGCCCGTCCGGATTCGATCGCCAACCGCTCCGCTACGAGGATCTTTTCTTCATGGAGATACTGGCACGCCAACTGAGGTAGCCGCTCGAGCTGCGCTTGAACCGCATCCACGATATACGTATTGTGATAGCCGAAGTTGACGGCCGAATACCACATCTGGAGATCAAGGTACGGCTTGCCCTCGCGATCATAGAGAAAGGTGCCCTCACAGCTTTGAAAGATCTTGGGGATGGGCGAGTAGTGCACCGTATCGCCGTGCGAGCAGTACTGCGCTTCCTTCTCCCGCAGCGCCGCTTCGGTGAGTCGAGTTTCGGGTATCTGGTTCATTCGATCTGTTCTCCTTGCCGAAAGAGGTGTTCCGCGACCTCGGTTAAGGTCTCAAATGGCTCACAGGCAATCCCCTGCAGACCGCACCACTCTCGCAGTTCCCCTTTGGCGAAGACCCGTTGTGCCACCGTCGAGATGCACCGATCGGATCGTCCGTCTCCGATGTACACCGTCTCTTTCAATGAAAACCCACCGGACGCCGCCACAATGCATTTGCACGTCCCGGCCCCAACCCGGCAGTCGAGTGAAGCCGACGGGGAGCTGAGCGAGGGGAACCCGTTCCCATTCCAGGTCAGACGATTGGAGATCGCAGGGATATGAGAGAGACCATGTCGCCGCAATACCGCCTCGATGATCAGGTCGAGGCCGTCGCTAACGATCATCAGCGGGATACCGCGCTCTGTGCAGTGTCGATCAAGTTCGATGAAGCCTTCGTCGATGGGCAGTTCGGCCGCAAACCCTGCAAGTGTTGCCCTATCCGCCCGGATCAACTCGACCTGCCGAGCCATGCACTCCCGGCTGGTGATCTCGCCCCGTTCCCAACGATATTCCCACTCGCGAAATGCCGGCAGCGCGAAGGCTTCAAGGACAGCGTCCGTGGCATCCCGCATGGTGATGGTTCCGTCGAAATCACAGAGGACTTGGAAGGTTGACAGGGCACACGGCTGGTCCGCCAGTCCGGGGGTCGGCGACTGCCTGGACCTGGATTGCAGATCAAGTATTGTTGGTGTGCAAGGATGACTGGTCATATAACAGCCGATACCCTTGCAAGGCGCGGACCGGTATCGATCCTGGCCTCAGTTTACCAGGGGTCTATCGCAACTAACGGTTTTTACACGTGTTGTATCGCTGGCGTGACGCAGATCAATGAGCCATGCTTAACGGCATGTCTGTCTCGCTTGATCTGGCAAAAGCGAGCGAACTCCATGAAAAATCATGAGTTTCGACGCATTGTGGCGGTTGTGCCGGTGTGGCGATGTGGCAGACGATCGCCGGAGGTCACTCGTCGGCGAGATCGAGTCCAAAGCGTTCGGCCATCCGGTAGAGCGTTCGCCGATCAATTCCAAGGATCTTGGCGGTTTGAGTCTTGTTGCCGCGCGTCTCATTCAGGATCCTGACAAGGTACTGCTTTTCCAGCTCTTTCAGTGTGACCAGATCCGGAAATTCCGGTGTCGTGGCGACGGGAGGCGACTCGCGCAACGCAACCGGAAGATCGTTCGGCAGGATGATCTCGTGGCTGGTCATAATCACTGCTGATTCAATTGTATGCTCCAACTCCCGAACATTCCCCGGCCACTCCGCTTGTTGGAGTATCATCAGGGCTTCCGGCGAAATTCCTACGACTCGTTGGCTGCTGTGTATAGCACACTTTTGTATAAAATGGTAGGCCAGCATCGGGATATCTTCCCGACGATCACGCAGCGGCGGTAATGTGATGGTCACACCGTTGAGTCGGTAGTAGAGATCCTCGCGGAACTGCTCTTTTCTGACCATCGACGAAAGGTCACGATTCGTGGAGGCGAGCACCCGGATATCAACAGAGATCAACTTGTCGCCTCCAACGCGCCGAATTTCTTGTTCTTGCAGGACCCGTAGCAGTTTTGCCTGCAAGGCCGTGGTCATATCTCCCACCTCGTCCAAGAGAATCGTCCCGCCGCTGGCCTGCTCAAAGAGCCCAGGCTTCACAGCGATGGCGCCGGTAAAGGCGCCCTTCTCATGGCCGAACAGTTCGCTCTCCAGCAAACTCTCGGTCAGGGCCGCGCAGTTCACCGCCACAAAAGGCGCATTCGCTCGGGGCCCGTTGTAATGAATCGCCCGTGCAATCAGCTCCTTACCTGTTCCGCTTTCGCCCTGTAACAGGACAGGGCCACGTCCATTCGCCACCCGGGCTACCTGCTTGTACACGTCGATCATGACCCGGCTGCTTCCGATGATATTGGAAAACTGATACCGGTCGCGAAGCTCCTGACGATACCTCAGGTTCTCAGATAACAATCGTCGCTGATCCAGGGCGCGCCGAATGGTGAGCAGGACCTCATCCTTCTTGAACGGCTTGCTGATGTAATCATAGGCCCCGCCCTTGATCGCCTCGATAGCCGAGTCTATGGCGCCGAAGGCGGTAAGGAGGATGATCGAGGTGTCCGGGCTAAACTCCCGAAACCGCTTGAGTACTGCCATTCCGTCCATATCCGGCATCTTGATATCGGTGAGCACGACATCCACCGGCTGTCTTTGGCCCCTCTCTACCGCTTCAATCCCCCCGCCGGCCAACTCTACCTCGTAGCCGGCCTTGGCCAGCACTTCAGCCAGGACTGCGCCGGCTGTGGCGTCATCATCGACGACCAGAATTCGAGGCGACTCAGGCATACGCTTCCATACCTGCAAGGATCGGCAAGGCGATTTCAACGGTCGTTCCCGATCCTGCCCGGCTTTCCACGGTGAGAGTACCGCCATGGGCCGTAATGATATCTCTGGAGATCGCCAGGCCGAGGCCGCTGCCTTTGCCGATCTCTTTGGTGGTAAAGAACGGTTCGAAGATAAATTTTCGATGCTCCTCGGCAATGCCTTGGCCATTATCCTGGACCGTGATCACCGCGAGGCCGTCAAGGTGTTGTTCATCCAACGGCGGCGACGCCATACCGGTTTCGACCTGAGGGTCTCGCTTGTCGGTCCGAATAAGAAGAATTCCCCCTCGTGGCATCGCTTCGATCGCATTGGCGACGAGGTTTAATAACACCTGTTCAAGTTGCGTTTTGTCGCACAGTATCGGCGGTAGCTTCGCCAGGAATTGAGTCTTCACCTGTATACCTTTTCCAGCCACCATCGGGTGAGTGAGCTTCAATACCTCTTGAACGACTGTGCCCAGCAGCACAGGGGTCAAGGTGGGCTGGGGATTGCGCGTGGATACCAGGAGATCCTGGATAAGCAGCACCACGCGATCAATCTGTGACTGGATAATGGCAATGCGGCTTTTCATCTCCGACGTTGTTCCGGGTTCATCTTCCAGCACCTGAAGATGCATCGAGACAGAATGGAGCGGCGTGCCGACCTCGTGCGCTACTGAGGCTACTAACTTGCCCATCGCCGCCATCTGCTCGGCCCGCTTCAACCGTTGTTCAGTAGCGAACAGTCGATGGTATGCCGCGATGAGATCCTCGTTTTGTCGCGCCATCTCCTCTGTCGTCTGCTGCAACTTGGACTGCAGCGCCTCACGCGCCAGGCTGAAATAGCCGGCGACGGCCAGGATCGCCGAGGCGATAGTCCGGTTGGCCAGCGCGATCCACGAGAATTGCTCGATGGGACCCACCATCCCGATGTAGGTTAAGACAATAGATAGCCCGATGACGACAATCGCGACCCGCTTTGGATGGTAAGCGGCTGCCAGAAGGATCGGTAAGACGAAGCCGTATGAGACGAAGATGCCGCCAGGGGTCCACATCTCCACCAGCCAGATCGCAAACATGATCAGGCCGAGAAACCAACGGGATCCGTAGATGGAGAGTCGGACTGTTTTCGAGTCTGTATCCATCCGGTTCCTCATGTGCGGACGTCGGCCCCTCGATTGAAAGGCTTCGCGAGGAAGAGATCGGCGCTGATCTTATCCGGAACAATCCGTCCCAGTTGTTCCATAATCGATGCGGCCGTCTGTTGATCCTTTGCCAGGCCATAGATTGTCGGTCCCCAGGAGCTTTGCCCGACCCCTAACGCTCCAGCCCGGGTCATTGCCCTGGCCAGCGCCGCCCCCTGCGAGGCCGCAAAGGTTCCACCCTGAACGGGTCGAAACCAGTTCCCGATAATTCGCTGAATGTCGGTGAGTGACCGACCGAAGACGGCGGGATCGCGCTCTTTAATTGATGGTAGCATCTGCGTGAGAAGAATTCGACTGATCCGACCTGCGACGCCGTTGCCGTGACCACCACCAAGTCTCTGAAATGCCTCGATCTCTGCGCTGCCCGCGAGCCCGCGATCAGCGTAAGGGATTGCGACCGCGAACGTCCAGCCCCTCGGAAAGGGATAGCGGACAATCGTCGGCGGGATGGCGTCCGCCCCTGAGACGGAATCCGATATCGTTACCCTCCGCCCGGCGTCCACAATAAACCCGCCCCGCTCGAAGGCGGCGATGCCGATGCCCGAGCGTCGCCCTCGCCCCATCACGGCCGCCAGCTCCCGGACATCGGCCTGAATGCCGAACACACGAGCCAACGCAGACGCGACACTCAGGGCCAGTTGCGTCCCCGATCCCAGGCCGACATGAGCGGGGATCATCGTCTTGACGGCGATGTGAACCCCTTGTGGAAGCTTGTAATGGCTCAGGAAGCGGCGCGCCAGCGCCAGGACTCGACCCCGCTCTTGCCCGACGACTGAGAGATGATCCGCCGGTGTCGCCTCGAGCGAGATCGCGGGGTGATCGATTGCCAGTCCGACGCTGCCGAACTGACGACCCGATGAGCCGTCGGGATCGATGAAGCCGAAGTGAAGCCTGGCATGGGCCTTGACCGTGACCCTCATCGAGGCTGCCGCTCTACGTACTCCTGCAGGTATTGCATCGCCGAGGTTTCCTGTTCGCCACCGGTTTTCCGTACAACATCGGCCAGGCGGCGGTACTCCTGCAGGATCGATTCCGTCCCCAGAAGTCTCACTCGTGTGGCGAGAATGGCCGCCTCAATAATAGCGTTCTTTGCCCGGTTGAACCCGACAAATTCCCGCAGGACTCCCTTTTTGACGATCGCGCAGCGAAAGGTCGCGCGCGGAGTCGTCGTTTCAGTGTCGATGACCGAACATTCGTAATACGAGCAGGCGTCGGTCAGCACGCGACCCTGGACCGACTCGGCCGGAAAGGTCGGAAACTGAGGATGAGAAATGGCGCTTTCGGCGAACACGCGTACCGAGTCGGTCAGATTGACGACGGCAACCCCGGTCGCGATCAGATTTCGGCAGGTGGCCGAGTCGGTATAGGGTCGGATGACGATCACCCCTTCCCCGATCGTCACCCCCATCGGCGCGACATTTGCCTCTCCCGCTTCGTTGAGCGTTGTGACAATGGTCTCAATGATCACGAATCAACGCCTTGCCCAAGATAGCCCCATTTCAACTCGTCCTCTTGAAGGTATTTCTTTCCAAGCCGCATTGCAAGCCTCGCCTTCATCAGTTCGCGGCCCAGGTAAAAGGCGTGGCCGATCGGTTCGTGCCCGAGGCGCGTCTTGAGCCGGTCGAAGATTCGGTGGATGTCGATCTCCTTGATGAAGAGATCGCGGTTGAACACGTAGATCGCCTCACGGTCGGCATAGATGCGGAAGTTTGGATCCGTCACCATCCGCTGCATCTCTCTCAGTTCCGCCTCGGATGGGCAATCGACCCGTCGATCCTTGACGGTGAGCAGACCGTCGTCAAGATTCTTAGGCA
>PQAQ01000081.1 GCA_003105305.1 Candidatus Methylomirabilota bacterium | reverse complement strand
ACCAAAGAGAATTGTTGCAATCTCCTGTAGTTTCGGGGTCGGGCTGGACGACCGGTGGACATCGAGGTATGCTCAGCAAGAGGAGGTACGCCAATGAGGTACAAGATTGCGCTTCAGCAAAGCGAAGAGGGCTATAGCGTCTCGGTACCGGGCCTGCCTGGTTGCTGGTCACAGGGTAAAACCGAACAGGAAGCGCTTGAGAACATCCAGGATGCAATCCACGAGTATCTGGCCGCTCGCGATGCGCTCCTAACGGGTGCCGTCGTTCGTGAAGTCGAGGTTGCGTCGTAACCGTGCCGAAGATTCCAGGCGTCAATCACCAGGACGCTGTTCGCGCTCTGCAGAAAGCAGGTTTTCGCATCATCCGGCAGGGCAAGCATATCGTCATGACCGACGGCGTCCGTATCCTCACCATTCCGCGTCACGATCCGGTAAACGCGTACACCATGGCTGGTATAGCGATGGACGCTGCTCTGACGATCGAACAGTTCAAAGAGCTTCTACGATAACGCGACCGGCAGAACGAGTCGCGATGATTCTCTCCACCTTGATCTTTCCAGCGCTTCGCTCGGCCTGCGCAAGGTCGTATTCCATCTGCATGCCGAGCCATACCTCGGGGCTGCTGCCGAAGGCCTTGGAAAGCCGGATGGCCATCTCTGGGGAGATACCCGCCTTCTCGTTCACTAGGTTGTTCAGAGCCTGCCGCGTCACGCCAAGGCGCCCCGCCGCTTCCGTAACGGTCATACCGAGCGGTTCGATGCACTCCTGACGGACAATCCTGCCGGGATGCGGGGGGTTTTTCATGCGCATGTTGCTTTCTCCTTCTTCCGTGCTAATGGTAGTCGATCAAGTCCACATCGTACGCGTCGCCCGCCACGAAGCGGAAAATGATGCGCCAGTTTGCCCGGACGGTCACGCTCCAGAAACCCTTGAGGTCGCCTTTGAGACGGTGCAGCTTGAAGCCGGGCAGGTTCATGTCCTCAGGCCTTCTGGCGCGATTCAACACGAATAGGATGTTTTCGAGTTTCTCAATCAGTTCCGGGCTGACACCTTGGGTCTCGCCGTGTTGAAATAGTCGTTTCAGCCCTTTGTGTTTGAAACCTTCGACCATGACTAACCCTATCATGACAAGTGACGCTTGTCAATGGTCTATCTCGGATCGCACGTCCATCGCCCTCGCCGTCGGCCGCCGGCTGTAGTCTGGCCTCATCCGTCTTCGCCCTGCGCGCGCATCCCACCCCACTTCACGCTTGACACCCAAACAAACTAACCGGTAGCATCTGGCTTGGGAGCGAAGTATGAGCGAAGTGTCGAAACTGACTATCCAGGTAATCTGCCCCTGCTGCCAGGCGAGGCTGACCGTTGACCCTGAGCGTGGCGCGGTCCTGCATCATGAGCCGCCGCCGAAAGTGGAGACCGTGACGGACCTGCGAGCCGCCGTCGAGGAGTTGAAGGGCGAGGCGGGTCGGCGGGAGGCGCGCTTCAAGGAGTCGATGGAAGCCGAGAAGGACAAGGGTAAGCTCCTGGATCGGAAGTTTAAGGAGCTACTCAAGAAGGCGAAAGACGAACCGGTCGCCCGGCCCACCCGGGACATCGACCTGGATTAACTCCCGCCCGTGGTGAGCCTGGCCGAACCGCCCGCCGCAATGAAGCATCAAGAGCTGCTCGGCCCACTCCTCAAGCACGTCAGCCGCTCATTCTACCTGACCTTAAAAGCCGTACCTCGCGATCTGCAGCGACCGATTGGTCTGGCGTATCTGTTGGCCAGAGCGGCCGACACCATCACCGATACGGCCCTCATCAGCCGAGCCGACCGCCTGAAGTATCTCGAACTCTTTCGGGACGCGATCAGGGAAGGCAGATCGGAGCAACTCCCGACGATCGCAGAGGCGCTGGTAGCACGGCAGCAGGATGCGGCGGAGCGGGAGCTGCTTACCCGCTTAGAGGAGGGGTTCGCCATCCTCTCTTCTCTCAGTCCTGACGATCAGGCGATGATCCGCAATGTCGTCCTGACCCTGACGAAGGGGATGGTTATGGACCTGACCACCTTCCCCGGCGAGGATGAGGGTCGCCTGATCGCTCTGGAGACGCGGGTCGACCTGGATCGCTACACCTACTACGTGGCCGGGTGCGCGGGGGAGTTTTGGACCGATATCCATCTGGCGCACCGCCCTTCGCTGGCCGATTGGAATCGAGACGCGATGAGGCAACGCGGTGTTCGATTCGGGAAGGGGCTGCAGATGACCAACATCCTGCGTGACCTCCCGAAGGACCTCCGCATAGGCCGCTGTTACCTCCCCAGGCAGGAGCTGGAAGTGCTTGGCCTTCAGCCCGCCGACCTTCTCAACCCGTCAGCAATTGCCAAAGTCAAGCCGTTGTTGCGCTCTCTTCTGGCGCTTGCCCTCGAGCATTATCAGGAGGGCTGGGCCTATACGCTGGCGATCCCACGATACGAGGTCCGAATGCGCCTGGCCTGTGTCTTGCCTCTGTTCATCGGCCTCAAGACCTTGGCGCTGCTCGAACGATCGCCCAATCTGCTGGATCCGAACGTGGTGATCAAGATCCCGCGTGGCACGGTTTATGGTATCGTGGCGCGCTCGCTGGTGCGGATCGGTTCCGACTCGGCCTTGGATCGCTATTACTGTCGTCTACGGCAAGACGTACTAATCTCTCAATAGGGAAGGAATGACATCAGAGCATAAGCACGTCAGGGCGCATGTCTTGATCTCCGGGCGGGTTCAGGGGGTCTGTTTTCGCGCCTATACAGTCGATGAAGCGACGGCTGCCGGTATCGCCGGATGGGTGCGGAATACACCGGATGGTCGGGTCGAAGCAGTGTTTGAGGGCGACAAGTCGGTCGTCGAGGCGGTGATCGCCTGGTGCCACAAAGGCCCGCCGGCCGCGCGCGTAAATGGCGTTGAGGTCGTCTGGGGGGAGGCCCAGGGTGAGTCGGGTTTCGGGATCAGGTATTGACGATGGATGTGATCGACGTCCACGCCTACCTGCACGCGAAGTTCGAGGACGACCTGTCGGATGCGCCGGTTCTTGGTCCTGATCCTACCGTCAGGAACGAGCCTCAGAACATCCGCCTGGCCTGTGAGCGGATCGCCCAGATCAAAGGACTTTCCGCCGATATCGTGGCGCATGCCACGACCGAAAACGCCCGCCGCCTGTTCCCCCGCGTCGTCTGGTAGGTATCCCCGCGGTAGAGTTTCGTCGTCCCGCATGTGACCTGCATACCACGGCTCCAATGCGGCTACTCCCCTACAGACGAAGGTTGGGCGAGATTTAATCCGTATCGCTTTGCCAAAGGTTCTGCTGCAGTTCGAGAGACGGGACCGCGACTCCCAGCACCTAGAGTTTTATCCAAGCCGTGACTGTTTCTCATGGCAAATCGGTCGGCTTAAAGACTGTTACATCAGGCAGGTGATCGAAGTCGTCATCTCGAGTGGCAAGATAAGGGATTCCATATTCATCCATTGCGGCGATAAGCAATGAGTCGTTGGTGAGGAGCCCGTGGGAGGCACGAACCGTCTGCGCTCGATGTAACCGCGATTGATCTGAACTGAGAATGAGAAGATTAAGTCCGAAAATGCGGATCGTCTGAGGCCAGTATTGCGTCAGTCCTTGGACAGCCTGCGGCTTTCCTTTGAGATCTCTGGCGTTCTCTTTTGTGATGACCCCCGTGGCAAACGCCTCCGCCAACATCATCCGATGGGTCACCTCATTGATGACTTCAAGGGTGGTGATTCCAAATATTTCCTCGCGTGCGCAACGCGCAAGCAGATCGTGACATTGTTGGGATTGCCTCGCAAATGCGTAGATGAAGATATTGGCATCGAGAAAAACGTCGCTCCCTTGGGGTACACTGCACAACACGTCCAATGACACGCTACATGTTCTCGATGTCGGCCTCCTGCGCCGCCCACTTCCAGGTAGCACTGTCTGCAACAAAACTGGGGGCGGCCTCATTCAGCGCTTGTAGAGCCTTGGCGATTCGTTGCTCTCTGCCTTCCGGAGTGAAGTGCCTTTCCTTGAGATGTGCCAGCCTTACCCTACCGGCAAACCGTGGGTCAACAAACGGCCCTGCTGCCACGTGTCCCTCATGAGCCGTGACCACAGATAACCCAGTGACGCCGATTTCCATTGAAGGCCGAACTTCTGCTCCGAGCCCCTGCACAAAGTACGCGGCCAGGAACGTTGATGTAATCTGCCGCGAGACAGCGGTACGGATTCCCTCTCGGAACGTCAACCGCCTTTCTCCCTCTTCCGACTCCACATCGAGGCTCGGCCCAATACTCGCGCTAGAGACGACGGAAGGTTCGTCAATGACCGATGAGTTGCCCTTCATCATTTGGTCAAAAAGCTCTCAAGGAGCTCCCCCTTGATTATCTCAAAAAACCATTGCTCGGCAAGCTCATGAGCCGAAGCCAGCCACGTGTCAAAAGCTAACGGCATATCCGGGACGTCAGGGCCGGCAGAGCGCATCTGAAGTTCCCAGATTAAGGCACGCTTATCTTCTTTCCGACCCGTCCCGAATGCCACGTGAAAAACTCCCCGCGGGCTTTCAGCGGGAAACGTGAGTTGAAGGTTCAACCCTTGAAGTCTCTCCCTCACCGGCGTTTGCTGAAAAAGCTCCCGCGGGATGGAAATGTGCGCCCTCATTTTTTTAGACAACAAGGCTGTCAGATCCTGCGACAGATAGTCGAACTCGATCGCATTGATATAGCGAAGAAGCAGTTGATTGATGTTGATGCCCTCACGGAAAGGCTGTACGTCGTAGAGTTTTGCGAGGGCAACCTTGACCCTGCTACTGAAATCATCCCACCGATATGTCTCGGTCTCATTTACGGTTAAAATGCCAGGGCCGATCTGCACCAGAGGCCACCCGTCCTTCTTGCGCCGGAACCTATGACGTGCCATGTGGATTGTCATAGCCGGTGGAACCTGCGCAGTCGGCAGATCCTCGATCTCCGGATAATCTCCCTGGAGCCGTTCGTAAAGACGGCCAACGATTACCTGAAAACCAGGATCGAGCTCCGACTCCTTACCCCACTTAATCTCCGCTATGGCTTCGATCAGTGGCTTATTGGGCAAGTCGGGGAATCGCTTCATGTTGCCTGCGCTCTCTCCTAGTGATTACCGGCTCTCTAAATCTCGCTGAGGCATTATAGCGCGCTTAATGTCCACATGGTACAGCTAAGCGCATGCCGCCCAGCAACCGTTTTTCCTCGCTGCCCTTGGGACAGAGGGCCGACAACGCATTGGCGAGCCGGAGGACATCCGGCCCGCGTTCCTGTCCGGCCTTGACCAGCGCCCGGGGTCCATTGATCTTGAACCGCCGCGCCCTCCGAAAGGAAATGGCGGGTCATCCCCAACTGCCAGTCGCTTGTATGGAGGAAGCGGAGGTTTATCGTCTATTCCCTGTCCGTTCAACGTCGCAAATCATCAAGAAACTCCGAGGCGGGCTCGACACTTGTGACAAGCAGGTGATCGCGTGCTCTTGTGCAGGCGACATAGAGCAGGTGGCGTTCGGTATCATAGACCTCCTGCAAATCAGCGTCGTCGCCAACCGTTTCGATTCGTTCCTGCAAAGGAATGATCTCATCGTCACAAGCCATCACCGCCACCGCCCGGAACTCCAATCCTTTGGCCAGGTGCATGGTGCCGATCGAGACGTAGCCGCTGGTGGTTTCGACGTGTTCGTCCAGAATTTTGTAATCCATACCCGATTCCTTCACGGCAGCTCGCGCCCGATCCAGTTGCGCTGCAGAACGGATGAATACACCGAACTCGTGCGGGAGCACACCAGCCTTGGCCTTATCCGCCATCCAGTTGCCGACGGTCGTGATCTCCTCGCCTTCGCTCTTGAGCGATTGAATCGTCGGCGGCGGACCGTTAAACACAGAAACCGTATCGCTCCGGTCCTCGCTGTTGCCATCCACATCGGTTACGACCGGGCCGAGTAGGCGGTCCGCCTGTGCACGAATCTGGTGGGAGGTGCGGTAGTTGACCCGCAAGGTGCGGGAACGTCCCCGGATGTCCACGCCAAGGGCTTTCCAGGAAAAGGGCTGCTGAAAGATGCGCTGGCCCAGGTCGCCGGCGAAAAAGAGCGCGTTGGGCCGACCTCCGCCCAAAGCGGCAAAAAACCGTATATGGGCGACGCTGATGTCCTGAGCCTCGTCCACCACGGCAAAGTCGAAGACGGGGTGTTTGCTTTTAGTGAGGGCGACAGCCAGCGCGCTGAACAACGCCGCATAGGTGATCAGATTCCGCGCCTTCGTCTCCGCCTGGACGCGCTCGAAGATGGACCACAACACCTTGCGCTGCGCCTCCGGCAGCCGCGTCTTTCTGCCAAGCCGCACGACATCGCGATAGCCCTCCCAGTTCTGCAACTGCCACGCATCCACCACCTGCTCCCATTCGGTCAGCAGAAAATGCAGGCCGAACTTGTGGCCCCCCACGGCACTCGCGGCCTCTCGCAGCAGCTCGCGGATGATCTCGCGGCCGGCAATGGTCGCACGCCCGATATGCGCCTTGTAGAGCCGCAGGCCGATGGCGTTGAGCGAGTGAACATCAATCCGTTCGGCAAGACGGGGTTCATTGCCCAGCAGCCGCTTCAGCTTGGTGTGCAGCGCATTCGCCAGCGTGTCGGAAAAGGTCGTCAACAGGACGCGGGCGTCGGGATGCGTGCGCGCCAGATGGGCCGCCCGGTGCAAGGCGACGATGGTCTTGCCGGTGCCCGCTGATCCGGCAACGCGCGCCGGACCGGTGTAGTCGCGCTCCACCCATTGCCGTTGCTCGGGGTGCAGGAAGACCGTCCATTTCTCCCACGGGAAATCGAGGGCGCGCTGTAACTCCTCCGCATTCGCCATCACGCGGAAGCGCCGCTGGGCGTCGGGATGATCGAAGGGATTCGCCGCCACCACGGCCGGCTGGGGCACGCGGGGCTTGCCGCCAGTCGCCAGTTCCAGCAACGCCTCCGCAGCCTCGGCGGGCAGGTGGTCGGCCACGGCCAGCAGCGTGTCCTCGGTGAC
>PQAQ01000080.1 GCA_003105305.1 Candidatus Methylomirabilota bacterium | reverse complement strand
ATGGCCTCCTCCTTCGTCAACAGCGGGGGCTCACTCTCTTCGGCATCCAATGCGCTCAGATCCCAATCCGGACGCTTCGGCTCTTCTGCCATACCGATCCACTCCTACTTGTTCGACATACCGGCGTCGCACAAGCGGCGACAGGCATCTACCGTGTTTCGTAAGAGCATGGCAACCGTCATCGGGCCCACACCACCCGGTACAGGCGTAATCAATGAGGCCTGTTCCGCCGCCCCCGAAAAGTCTACATCACCCACTACCTTGCCGTCTGTCAGACGATTGACACCAACGTCGATGACCACAGCCCCAGGCTTGACCATCGAACCGGTCACCAGGCCAGGCTTTCCTGCGGCAACAACCAGGATATCCGCCTGTCGGGTATGGAGGGCCAGATCTTGAGTTTTGATATGGCAGATCGTCACCGTCGCGTGGTGCTGCAGCAGCAAAAACGCCGTTGGTTTGCCGACCACCACGCTCCAACCAACGACCACGGCATGCTTCCCTTCGATGCCCACTTTCGACCGATTCAGCAGTTCAAGAATGCCAAGCGGCGTCGATGCCACAAACAGGGGCGTGCCGACAAGCAATCCGCCAAGGTTGGCAGGGTGAAATCCATCCACATCCTTTTCCGGGAGAATCGCTTCCAGCACCCGCCTCTCGTTGATATGGGGGGGAAGCGGGAGTTGGACGAGAATGGCGTGAATGCTGGGATCGTTGTTCAGCCGCCCGATCTCCTGGAGCAGCGACGCTTCCGGCAGGTCTGCCGGCAGGTCGATCCGCACCGAGGTGATCCCCACTTCCTTACACGCCCTGGCTTTATTCTGAACGTAGGTTGCCGAGGCCGGATCATTCCCGACGAGGATCGCCGCCAAGCACGGGACCGTGCCGATCTGCGCCGCCATCGCCGCGACATCGCGCCGGATTTCGCGACGAATCTCTGCCGCAATGGCCTTACCGTCGATAATTCGCGCCGACATACAGCGGCCTCTCAGGGCTCTCGCTGGATGCGACGGATGGCGATTGAGCGGCCGTCCCGCTCATCAATCTCCATCACGACCCCGCACAGTCGAGGCGCGCCCGTAGCGGGTCGGAACTGTTTCGGAAGACCGGACAGGAACCTGGCGATGGGCGCCTCAACGTTCATCCCGATCACCGAATCAAACCCACCCGTCATCCCCACATCGGTGAGGAATGCCGTCCCTCCAGGCAGAATTCGCTCATCCGCAGTCTGAACATGGGTGTGAGAGCCGATGACCGCCGATACCCGCCCGTCGACATACCAGGCAAACGCCTGTTTCTCCGCCGTCGCCTCGCCATGAAAATCGACAAAGATCAACGCCGTTTCTCGACGCAACCTGGCGATCTCGCGGTCACCCGCGCGGAACGGACAATCGAGCGTGGGCATGAACGCCCGTCCCTGCAGATTAAGCACCCCCACGATACAGCCGCCCCGGTCCAGGACGAGACTGCCCCGGCCAGGCGCCGGCTCCGGGTAGTTAGCCGGCCGCAGGAGCCGCTCCTCTTTCGCGATATACTCCTCGACCTCTTTCTTGTCCCAGACGTGATTCCCGGAGGTCATGAGGTCGATACCGAGCGCAAACATCTCTTCAGCCACCGCTCTCGTCACGCCAAAGCCGCCGGCCAAGTTTTCGCCGTTGGCGATGACGAGGTCGACCGTCTGCTCATCGATCAGACGCGGCAACATCGACGCCACGATCTCGCGTCCCGGCTTGCCGATCACATCACCGATGAATAAGATTCGCATGTCGGTTCAACGTGCAAAGTTCAAGGTTCACAGTTCGAGGTTTGGGATTACGCCCATGGCGTAACGTTGAACCTTGTGCAGTTTTATTTCGCGTACTCTACCGCCCTGGTCTCACGGATCACGGTCACCTTGATATGGCCGGGGTACTGCAGTTCCTCTTCGATCCGTTTTGCGATGTCCCGCGCGAGTTGATACGCCTGCACATCCGAGACCTCGGCGCCTTCAACGATGATGCGCACCTCGCGGCCGGCTTGAACGGCGTAGGTCTTGCTCACGCCCGCAAAGGAGTTCGCGATTCGCTCCAATCCCTCAAGCCGTTTCACGTAGGTTTCCAGCAGTTCGCGTCTAGCCCCAGGTCTGGCTGCCGAGAGCGTATCGGCGATCTGGAGGATCACGGCCTCCAGACAGGTAGCCTCGACGTCCTCGTGGTGGGCGGCAATTGCGTTCACCACCCTCGGGTGCTCGCCATACTTCTTGGCAAGTTCAGCCGAGATGGAGACGTGGGTTCCCTCCATGTTGACATCAGCCGATTTTCCGATATCGTGAAGCAAACCTGCCCGCTTGGCGACCTTGACATCGAGTCCCAACTCGGCCGCCACCACACCGGCAAGTTGCGCTACTTCTATGGTGTGCTGAAGCTGATTCTGTGAATAGCTGGTTCGGTATTTGAGTCGTCCGACCAGGCGCACGAGCTCTGGATGGAGACCGCTGATTCCTACTTCGAAGGCTGCTCGTTCACCGGTCTTCTTAATATCGTCATCGATCTCGCCCTTCACCTTCTCCACTATCTCTTCAATGCGCGCCGGATGGATCCGCCCGTCAGTGATGAGGCGTTGCAGCGACTCCTTGGCGATGGCCCGCCGAATCGGATCGAACCCCGACAGGATCACCGCTTCCGGGGTATCGTCCACGATAACATCGATTCCCGTCGCCCGCTCGAAGGCTCGGATATTTCGCCCTTCCCGGCCGATGATTCGCCCTTTCATCTCCTCATTCGGCAAGTCCACCACCGAGACCGTTGATTCCATGATGAACTCCGACGCACACTTATCAACGGCAATGGTCAGAATCTCTTTCGCCTTCGCGTCTGCCGTCGTCCTCGCCTCGTCCTCAAGTCGCTTAAATAAGGCGATCGACTCGACCCTGGCCTCCTGCTCCAGATTCTGCAGCAGGATCTTCCTGGCCTCTTCGGCCGTGAGACCGGAGATGCGCTCCAGTTGCCGCTGGGCATCCTCTATCAGTTGGGCACACTGGGTCTCTTTATCGACAGCGGCCTGCTCCCGATTGCCGAGATCTCTGGCTCGTTCACTTAACTCACGGTCCCGTCGTTCCAACTGCTCCGACCTTCGTTCGAGTGTCTCTTCATTTTGACTTAATTGACGCTGCGCGGTCTCGATCTCATGACGGCGGCTCTTGGTCTCCCGCTCCAGATCGGCCTTTGCCTGGATCGCGTGTTCTTTGGCCTCGAGCTCAGCCTCTCGAACCTTGGTTTCCGCCTCTTTCTCCGCCTCGGTGACGATGCGCTTCGCCAAGCTCTCCGCCTCGGCTATCTTGCTTTCAAACACCTGCTTTCTGAGTAAGTACCCGATAACAACGCCTGCAACTGCTACGATCAGAACGATCGCAAGCTGATCAATTCCTATTGCCAATGGAGGTCCACCTCCTTCCGAACTTCCTCTGTCAATGTCCTGGAATACATGGTCGAAACAATACCGAGGGGATCATACTGTGGGACACCGGTCATACCGATCAGAATGCGATGAGAATGATACAGGAGGGGTAGCAGACCCTGGTAACGGGTGAGCGTGTAGGGGGAAACGGAAGAACCCCCCGCCTTTGTGCCGTTTGAGGGATGAGGTTTGAACCTGGCTAACCAGGTGGCTGCCCAGGCAGCGCTTCAGGCTCTCCCCACATCAGTGGGGCTATGCACACCACGCTGCAAAGAGGGCCCCCGTTTTGTACTGTTGGTTCAAAATACGTACCCTCATCACGAACACGGCAGGGGGTCTCGCACATCTCGTACTGCGGCCGGTAACGCGCCGCAGCCTGCTTATTCCACCTATACGCCACTGACTTCCGACTCCTGATCGACATCATAGGAACCGCCTGCCCCCTCTTCAATGGCGGCCCTTAACAGCTCTGATAGTGTGCCCAGCTTCGTCGCGATCAATTTCTCGGACCGTTTCCGCTCTGCCTCCACCTTAAAAAGCTCATCCGCAATATTCAGCGAGGCCAATACGACGGCCTTCGCGGGTGGAAGTGATTGAGCGTTTTTTACGACCCCATCCAACTTCGCGTCGACGTATGCCGCAACCTCTCGGACGTACGATGGATCTTCGGTGGCCCGGATCGTGTATTGCTCCCCACGGATGGCGACACTGACCAGTTGTTCCATGCGATCCTCACGCGCCGGACTCGACAGCGGTCTCGATCCGTACGATCTCCTCCAATAAGCGATCTATCTTCAGTCGGACCTCCTCACGTTCCTCAGCCATCCGGTCGAGTTGCTCCCGATTCGTCTTTTGCGCGGCCTCGAGCGCTCCTACTTGTTCTGCCTGCCTCTTGATCACAGTCTGCAACTCCTCTACCCGGCGTTCAAGACCCAGCTTCTCTTCCTTCAGCTTCGCTATAAGGGCAACCGCCAACCTCACCCGATTTTCCAACTCCTCCAGTTTTTCCGTCAGCATCGTCCGGTTCCGGTCCCAAGCGTATTCTCGCATGAGGTTTTCATAATCGTCGTCCTTGTTCGGTTGAGAGCCTACCAAAGCCTTGCACCCTTGTAAAGGCGAAAATTATCCGCGCAAATACGCCCCGGTCAATCGTTGTAACTGTTCGATAATGTTGATCTCAATCTGCATAACCTCCGCATCAGTAAGGGTGTGATCAAGAGATCGAAAAACCAGTCCGATACCGCACGATTTATGTCCTTGTGGCAGTTCTTCACCACGAAACAGATCGAACAGCTCAGCCCGCTCGAGCAGCGTTCCCCCGGCGTTTCTAATCACCGCAAACAATTCAGTAACCGCAACGCGCTCCGGAACGACCAGGGCCAGGTCGCGTCGCACCGTCGGAAAGCGAGGGAGCGGATCGATCCGCAAGAACTCTCCTCCAACGACACCCAGAAGCAGATCCAGATCGAATTCGGCCAGATAGACAGGGGTCCGAACCTCAAGGTTACGCGCTATCGTCGGGTGAAGCTCCCCTATCGTACCGAGCCGCGCCTCTCCCGAGTACACGGCCGTCGTTCGTCCGGGATGAAACGGAAGCTGGTCGGACATTTGAACGAAGCGTATCCCACCGAGCTCCAGGCGATCGAGCAACACCTCAACAACGCCCTTTAAATCGTAAAAATCCAACTGCATCATCGCCCGACCCCACTGCCTCTGCCATCGTGGCCCAGCCATGCCGATACCCAGTATATGCCGTTCCTCAGGCAAGTCGCCACGGCGCGGAAGATAGACCCGTCCGATCTCGAACAGGCGAGGGCCGGCCTCGTCCTGTCGAAGATTATTGTTGAGACATTCCAGGAGGCTTGGCAGCAGCGACACGCGAAGGCTCTCCTGGTCAGGGTTCATCGGGTTCGCCAGGCGAAGTCGATTCGATGCTCCGGCGCCGCTCCCGATGCCCGTCTTACTCAAAAGCCGTCCGCCGACCAGCGAATACGTAATCACCTCTTGCAGACCGCAGCCGACCAGCAGGTCGCTCACCCGTTCGATCAGGCCACGAATCGGCTGACGCGGATGATCGGGCAGATGGCCGGCTAGCATTGCGGCTGGAATCCGGTCATAACCAACCAGTCGCGCCACCTCCTCCACCAGATCAGCGGGAATCTGAATGTCGACCCTGTGCGCCGGCGGTTTCACCAACAGCGCGCCTTCGTCTTCCCGGCAGGCAAACCCGAGTCGATCCGCCAACACCTCCCGAACCTGCGCCACCGTGAGATCGATACCCAGGACGCGGCGAAGCCCGCCAGGGGTAATCCTGAACGTCATCGCTTCCTGGGGAGCAGGGAATACATCGCACAGCCCACGTGACGCCTTACCCCCGCAGATCTCCACAAGCAGTCTGGTGGCGCGTCTCAGTGCGGTGATCGTAGAGGCCGGCGGCAGCCCCTTATCGAAGCGAAGCGACGCCTCGGTCCTGAGTCGCAGCGCGCGACAACTCTGCCGGATCGAACCGGGGCTGAAGTTGGCCGACTCGAGCAGTATGCTCTTCGTTGACAGGGTCACCTCGGTCTCCGAGCCGCCCATGATCCCGGCAAGCGCGACGGGACGCTCCGCATCGGCGATTACCAACATCTCCGGTGAAAGCATCCGCGCGCAACCGTCCAGCATCTGAATCGATTCTCCGGATGCGGCGCGGCGCACTACAATACGCCTGCCACGAATCGTATCGTAGTCAAAGGCATGTAACGGCTGCCCGTATTCGAGCATCACGTAGTTCGTGACATCGACAACGTTATTGATGGGGCGTACGCCGGCGGCCACGAGACGCCTCTGGAGCCATGAGGGAGACGGCCCGATTGTCACCCCATGAACGACCGATGCGCTGTAACGCGGACACAGGTCCGACGCCAGGATCTCAATCTCTATGTCATCCCGGATATTCAACCCGTCCTCGTGGTAGGACAGCCCTGGCAGGCTGAGCGGCTCCGCTGTAATGGCCGCCACCTCGCGCGCCACGCCCAGYATGCTCAGGCAGTCCGGTCTATTCGGCGTCACCTCAAGGTCGAGAATGGTATCTCCCAGYACGGCATTAAGCGGCATGCCGGCCTCGGTTTCATCGGGAAGGATTAATACCCCTTCATGAGCCTCCGACAGGCCCAACTCCTTCTCGGAGCAGAGCACCCCAGGCGAGGCTACCCCGTGAATCTGAACTTCCTCTACCATCGTAGGGCGACCCGTGTGCGTATCGATCAGACTCGCGCCAACCATCGCAAACGGCACCTTATCGCCGACCTTGAGATTGGTAGCTCCACTGACGACTGCGGCGTTCTCGCTAAGCCACCGCAGGCACACCAGGGAGAGAGAGTCGACAGTCGGATGCGGGCTAATAGATTCAATCTGAGCAACAATAATCCCCGGCCAACCGTTGCCGCGCTCTTCAATCCCGCCTACTTCGGTTCCCGACATCGTCAGCCGGTGGGCCAACTCTTTCGCCGGCAACGCGATCTTGACATAGTCAGACAGCCATTCCAGCGACACCTTCATCGTATTATCAGACCTCTCCGCTCATCGCAGCATCTCAGCCGAATTCTCAAATCGAAAATGGCGATAGCGCGATCAAACAACCGATGTCCATGCCGAAGCAGTCCTCTCGCCCCTCACGCAGGTTTCTGACCACGCTCGGCTGATCGCAGCTATCATCGGAGGTTATGTCAATAGCTGCCAAATGTCAATCGGCTTGCCCAATACATGGAGAATTGTTGGCGGGGAAGGCAAGAGATGACGGACGGTTATTCGGTGTCGGTGAGCATCGAGGCGAGATCATCCTGGGACAGGCGGCGGAATTTGCGGCCGGCGCGACTGCGCTCCAACACGGCCACCTCCAGACTGCGCGGCTCGATCTTGGCGTTGTTCACGGCCTCCAGCGCGCGTGTCGCCAGTCGCAGCGCCGCCTTTTGATCAAGCCCTGTTTGGTATGTATCCTTCAAGTACTGCCTGAGCTCGTCGGCCTGCCCGCCGATGGCGGCAAACCCCTTCTCGTCGCCGATGCTGCCGTCAAAGGTAATCCGATACAATTCGTTCGCACTCGCACCGTTGGCAACTTCCACCACCAGGATCTCGACCTCCAGCGGCTTCATTGCCTCGCTGAAGATATTGCCGATGGTCTGTGAATAGGCGTTGGCCAGCGACTTGGCCGTGACGTCTGCCCGGTCATAGGCGAACCCCTTGACGTCCGCATAGCGAATCCCGGCCTTGCGCAGGTTCTCGAACTCGCTGTACCGCCCGGCGCCGGCAAAGGCGATCCGGTCGTAGATCTCGGAGATCTTGTTGAGTGTGGCGCTGGGGTTTTCCGCCACCAGCAATATGCCGTCGGCGTACTCCAGCACGATGATCGATTTCCCGCGGGCAATCCCCTTTCGGGCGTACTCCGCCTTATCCTGCATCATCTG
>PQAQ01000079.1 GCA_003105305.1 Candidatus Methylomirabilota bacterium | reverse complement strand
TATGAGCCGCCGCTTCACCCGGAGCTTGTGATTGATACCGAGGCGTTCGACGTGACGCACGCTGCGGAACAGACGGCGCATTTTCTTGAGACTTTTCAGATCGATCGGGCCACAGTCTTGTTAAATACGAATGGTGAGGGCGGTTGTTGACTGCGGAGGAGGGCGATGAGCGCGCTGACGAACCCACGGGTGTTGGATAGTATACGTGAACAGGGTGAGCGAAGCGAGGCGTGCCCCTACTTGAAACGAGCCATCCTGACGTCCCGGTACCCTATCGAAGGCTACTGCGTAGGGCACCCTCATGGGAGGCTTCGGGTTGTGACGATTGCGGAGTATCGCGAGTTGTGCACGACGGCCGACCATGTGCAGTGTCAACTGTATCGGGAGCTGCGCGAGCAGGAGCTCGGCGAGAAAGGTCGGGAGCGCAAGACTGCCTGACACGAAGGCGTGAGCGCGGCTTCAACGGCTGCGCGTGATCGTCCAGCAAAGGAGGAACGGCCATGGCGCTAATCAAGTGGACACCATTCGGTGATTTAACCACCTACAGGCGAGAAATGGATCGGCTATTTGAGCGGTTTTTCGGTGAGATGCCTCGCCTGGATCTGTCCGGAGCGGGGTGGACGCCCCACCTGGACATGACCGAAACCAAAGACCGCGTGATTGTCAAGGCTGAGCTGCCGGGACTGGAGGCCAAAGACCTGGAGATCACCATCTCCGGCAACACGCTGAGCCTGAAGGGTGAGAAGCGAGAGGTGAAAGAAGAGCACGATGAACACCACCACCTGCTCGAGCGCTCCTACGGCGCCTTTGCCAGGATGATCGAGTTGCCGGCGCCGGTGGCGGCCGACAAAATCAACGCGGCCTTCAAAAACGGGGTGCTGACCATTACGCTTCCGAAGACGGAGGAGGCGAAGCGAAAGGCGATTCCGATTCAGATCGAATGAGGAGAGTGCGATGAAGACAGCCGTGGTTGCACCCAAGCATTACAGCATCGCATCGTCCAAGAAGAGCGTCGACACTGAAACCGATTCGTATCTGGCGAAGGGCGCACCCAGGAAGACGGTGTGCCGCGGGTGCCACGCCATCTCGACAGGGAGGCGCTGGCATCAGGATGAGGCGGTGTACTCGAAGCTTGTCAAGACCGGAACGGTGAAAGAGGTGTTCTGCCCGGCATGTGAAAAGATTCGCGACGGCTACCCGAGCGGGCAAGTGACGCTCAAGGGCGAATTCCTGGCCGAGCATCGGGATGAGATCCTGCGCATTATTGCGAACGAGGAGAAACGGGCCAGGGAGCGCAATCCACTCCACCGGATCATGAGTCTCCGCGAGGAGAACGGGCAGCTTGAGCTCACGACCACCGATGAGAAACTGGCGCAGCGGATCGGGCGCGGGCTTCATAAGGCCTGTGGAGGGAGCGTCGGATATGACTGGTCGCATGGCAACAAAATCCTTCGAGTGCAGTGGGAGCGTTGAGGGGGAGCCCGATGCCGCGGGTACACGTGCAGCGGTTGCAGCAGCCGCTCATCGGCGAGCAGCCGATCGAGATCGTCGAGCGGAAAGGGCTGGGCCATCCCGATTCGATCTGCGACGCCGTGATGGAGGAGATCGCACGGGCCATCAACGCGGAATATCAGCAACGCTTCGGCAAGGTCCTTCATAACAATATCGACAAGGGACTGCTGGTGGCGGGGCGGGTGCGTAGGCGACTCGGCAAGGGGCGGGTGCTGCAACCGATGGAGCTGGTGATCGGCGACCGTGCGACGTTTCGAGTCGGGCGGACGCGCATCCCGATCAAGGAGATCGCCGTGGAGGCGGCCAGGGGATGGTTCCGCAGATCGCTGCGCTACGTCGACCCGAACAGGCACCTGCGGTACCGGGTCGTGCTGGCGGAGGGCTCGGACGAATTGGCCGACATCTTCAGGCGCGAGGGGGTGAAAGAAGCCAATGACACCTCGGCCGCCGTCGGCTATGCCCCCCTGAGCGAAACCGAACAGATGGTTCTGTGGGTCGAACGATACCTGAACTCTGCGGATTTCAAGACGGTATTCCCGGAAACCGGGGAGGATGTGAAGGTCATGGGGGTCCGCGCCGATCGTGCGCTGACCCTCACGGTCGCCATGCCGCTGCTGTGTAAGGCGATCGCATCTGAGGCAGTCTATTTCCGGAAGAAGGCGGAGATTGTGCAGACGATGCAGGAGGCGCTGCCACCTTCGCCCGGACTGGATCGAATCGATCTGACGTTGAACGCGCTGGATCGTGAGGGGCGCGGCATGGGCGGTATGTATCTGTCGCTGCTCGGGACCTCGGCGGAGGATGCCGATTCCG
Source organism: Candidatus Methylomirabilota bacterium (assembly GCA_003105305.1). GTDB lineage: Bacteria > Methylomirabilota > Methylomirabilia > Methylomirabilales > Methylomirabilaceae > Methylomirabilis. Next base: position 22,338 of record PQAQ01000079.1, on the reverse strand, counting down.
GGCAGGTGGGGCGGGGCAATCGTGTCAATGGGGTGATTCCTCTGAACCGTCCCGTCGGCAGCGAGGCGGCGGCCGGAAAGAATCCGGTCAGCCATGTCGGCAAGATCTATACGGTGTTGTCGCATCGAATGGCCGATCAGATTTACCGGAGGGTCGAAGGGGTGCGGGAGGTCTACGTCTGGCTGGTGGGTCAGATCGGCCGGCCGGTCGATCAGCCCTGGGCGGCCGTCCAAGTGATCCAGGCGGTCGATGCGGAGGACGAACGGATCAAGCGGGAGTGCGGGCTGGTGATCGATCAGGAACTGAACCGTTTGACCGATTTTTGTGTTGAATTAACCGAGGGAAAGTATCCGGTTTGCTGAGGCCAAGGAAAGGAGCCGACGATGCGAGTTAAGGATCGAATGAGGCGCTCGCTGGTCAGTGTCGCACAGTCCGACACGCTGGATCATGCGCTGACAACCATGAAGCGATTTAACATTCGCCATCTCCCGGTCGTCAAGGGGGACCGTGTGGTGGGGATTGTGTCGGACCGTGACGTCAAGAAGGCCGCGCCCTCTCCGTTTGACTATCCCACCGCGGAGGAGTTTCGAGCCTTTACATCCGCAGTAACCGTCCAGGAGATCATGACGAAAGAGGTGATGACGGTCGCTCCGTTGACCCCTATCGAGGAGGCGGCCAGTCTGATGAGCCGGAAGCGAATCGGCGCGCTGCCGGTCGTTCAGGAGGGACGACTGATCGGAATGTTGACCGAGACCGATGTTCTGGATGTCATGATAGAGATGATGGGCGCGACGCAGACGGCATCTCGGGTGGAGATCGAGATTCCGGCAAGCGCCGGAACGCTCACTGAGGTTATCGGGATTGTTGAGGGGCAGCAGGTGGAGATCGCCAGTCTTGTGACCCTGCCGTGCCGTGAAGGAGCGAGACGACTTGTGATCTTGAGATTGCGAACCATCAATCCGGATCCGGTTGTCCGGGCGCTGGAAGCGCGCGGCTATCCGCAGGTTGTCGGCGAGTTTGTCTGTTAGCACTGTCATGCCATGCAAAAGATCGTGATGAGTGTGGATGGGTCGTTCGCTGCGGAGTCCGGGGCGCGTTACGCCCTCGCGCTCGCAAAGGCCGCGGGGGCAGAGCTTGACCTGCTCTTTGTTGCGACGGATCAATCGGCCGGCGCGATGAAACGCGCCGAGGAGTCGCTGCGGCGCCTTTTGCGCCAGGCGCACACCCTTGGTCTGAAGGCGCGAAGCGTGACCGAGATCGGGGATCCTGTTCGGGTTATGCGGGACTATGTGGCGCGCGAGGGGATTACGCTGGCTATGGCGCCCGTGAGCGGACCGGAGGCGGCGCATCGGCTTCTGCGCGAGATCCCCTGCGCCATGTTGCTGGTGCGGGTCGTCCATCCCGGACGGATGGCGTCACCACATGAGATTCTGGTGCCGGTCTATGGCGGTGAATTCGAAGGCGGCGGCCTCGACGCGGCGGCCGATCTCCTGGCTACCCTTGGAACGTACTGGCAGGCTCGGGTCGTCCTCTTTCAGTTGAGACAGCCCCTGACGCGACTGTTTGACCGGCGGCGCTTCGGAGAAGAGGAGACACCAGAGCAGGCGGAACGCAAGCTGAGTCCACTCGTCGCGGCGCTCTCCGGACGCGGTCTGGCGCCGGGAACCCGAGTCTCGTGGGGCGGTCGCCACGGTCCGGGCATTACGGCTGAGGCAGCCGCCAGACGTCACGATCTGATCTTTTTGGCGACCAAGGGACCGAAGCGCTTTCTGCAATGGTTGCGTACCGAAACCGTTGATCATCTGGTGCGGAAGAGCCCCTGCGATCTGATGCTCTTCCGATCGGCAGCCGCCTGAGATCAGAGAAGATACGGGCGGGGGATGAGCGGCGATGCAGATTCACCGTCTGTCAGTCGACGAGGCGCTAAAAGCCCTTGGGACAACCGACCAGGGGTTGAGCRAGGCCGAGGCGGCAAGACGACTCGGCGAGTTCGGTCCCAACGAACTTCAGGCCGCAGAACGCGTACCGGTCTTCACCATGCTGGTGCGGCAATGCACGCACTTTCTCGCGCTGCTGCTGTGGGCGGCGGCGGCGCTGGCGTTCGTTGCCGACCGGATGAAGCCCGGGGAGGGGATGGATCTGCTCGCCTGGGCCATCATCGGCGTGGTCGCAGTGAACGCCGTGTTCTCTTTTATTCAAGAGTACAAGGCCGAGCGGGCCATCATGGCCTTGAGGCGTCTGCTGCCAATGCGCGTCAAGGTCGTTCGAGGCGGCGAGATCGCAGAGCTATCGGTGTCCGATCTGACGCCGGGTGATCTGACGATCCTGGCGGAGGGCGATCGCGTGCCGGCCGATGGACGGGTGATCGCGGCTGTCCAGTTTCGTGTCGATAATGCGCCGCTGACCGGTGAATCGATCCCTAAGAGCCGTACCCCCGGGGCCGCAATGGAGGGGCCGCTCGTCGAAAGCCCCAATATTGTCTTTGCCGGCACCACCGTCCTGTCTGGGACGGCGCGGGCGGTCGTCTTTGCGACCGGGATGAACACCGAGTTCGGGAGGATTGCCCACCTGACGTCTGGGGTCGAGACCGAGTTGAGTCCGCTGCAACTGGAGATCCGAAGGGTCACCAGGCTGATTGCCGTCATCTCCGTGGGGATCGGTTTCGCCTTCTTTGGACTTGGCGTGCTGATCGGGCGAAGCTTCTGGGAGAATTTTGTTTTTGCGGTAGGGCTTCTGGTGGCCAACGTTCCGGAAGGTCTCCTGCCGACGGTGACTCTCGCATTGGCTGTAGGGGGACAGCGGATGGCCAAGCGGAAAGCGCTTGTAAAAAACCTGGTATCAGTGGAGACACTGGGGTGCGCTACGGTGATCTGCACGGATAAGACGGGGACCCTGACGGAGAATCGAATGGCGGTCACACGTCTCTACGTCGACGACCGCGAACTTCGCGTATCGGGGAGTTCTGTCACTACGGAGGCAGGCGAACCGATGGGCCCTGATCGCCTGGGACAGTTGGCGCCGCTTTTTGCCATCGCGGTCGGGTGTAACAATGCCGGCCGCCGTCACGATTCGAACGGGTCGGCATCAACGTTTATCGGCGACCCGACAGAGATCGCTCTATTGCAATGTGCGGATGCGGTGCTGCCGAACGGACCCGCCGTACCGCCTCGAGTCGGGGAGTGTCCGTTTGATGCCGACCGGAAGCGGATGGCCACGATTCACGCGACAGCGGCCGCTGGCAGAGTGGCCTACGTGAAAGGCGCTCCCGAAGCGGTACTGCCGATCTGCTGCTCCCTCCTTCGTGATGGGCGCCAGATCCCTCTGGAGGACAGCGAACGCAAGGCAATCGTTGATCGATTGAATATGTTTGCCGGATCGGCGCTGCGGGTATTGGCCCTGGCGTACCGGGAGTTGCCGGAGGCCGTGCGGCTGCCGTCGATGGAAGAGACTGAGCAGGATCTGACCTTTGTCGGTCTGGTGGCCATGTTCGATCCGCCCAGGCCGAAGGTCCCGGAGGCAGTAGCCCGGTGCAAGCAGGCCGGGATCAAGCCGATCATGATTACCGGAGATAACAGCCGCACCGCCCTGGCGATCGCACGGGCCATCGGGATGGTTCGAAGCGACAGGGCGTCGGTGCTTGAGGGCGGCCAGGTCGAACGGATGCGGGATGAGGAGCTAAAGGCCGCCCTCACCGGCCAGGAGATCCTCTTTGCCAGGATGACCCCCACACAGAAGATGAGGGTCGTAACGCTTCTTAAGGAGATGGGCGAGGTGGTGGCCGTGACCGGCGACGGCGTGAACGACGCGCCGGCCTTGAAGAAGGCCGACATTGGAGTGGCTATGGGAATTGCCGGGACCGATGTAGCGAAGGAGGCGGCCGACATCGTCCTGCTCGATGATAACTTCGCCACGATCGTCGACGCCGTCGAAGAGGGCCGGGCGGTCTACGAGAATATCCGGAAGTTCGCCACCTATCTGCTGGCCAGCAACATCCCGGAGATGGTTCCGTATCTGGCCTCGGTCGTCTTGCGGATTCCGGTTCTGCTGACGGTGATCCAGATCCTCGCGGTGGACCTGGGGACCGACCTCCTTCCGGCCCTTGGCCTCGGAGCGGAACGACCGGATGCGAATACGATGGTTCGTCCGCCGAGATCCAAAGGCGAACGCCTTTTAAATCTGCCGTTACTGGCGCGATCATATCTGTTTCTCGGACCGATCGAGGCGGCGGCCGCCATGAGCGCCGGACTATTATATCTGACAATTGGCGGATGGGAGTGGGGCATCAGCCTGTCTGTGGCGAGCCCGCTCTACAGGCAGGCGACGACGGTGGCGTTCGCCGCAATCGTAATCTGTCAGGTCGCGAACGTCTATGCCTGCCGGAGCGCGAGAGCTTCAATCCTCTCTGCGGGTCCCTTCACGAATCGACTCATCGTGTGGGGTATCGGCGCCGAGCTCGCTATTCTCGGTGTCATCGTCTATAGTCCGATCGGGCATCGGGTCTTCGGAACCGACGCGTTTGCGGGAGGGTTCTGGTGGCTGCTGATCGGTTGTGCGGCGCTGTTGCTTGTCATGGAAGAAGTGAGAAAGGGGATCGTTCGACATCGTGAACTGGAGAGGCGGTTTCGTTATCAGGAGGGGACTGCATGAGACCCAAGGCTGCGCCGGCCAAAGGGCGGCGCTCGGAAGGGACGCAAGGGCAGCGGGAACGATCGACAAAGGCTGAACCGTCGAGAGATCTTGGCGCGGGGGTTGAGCGGCCGCTCGATGCCGAGGATGTCGCCTTAGCCTCGCTGGAGGCGCAGATACGGGCCAAAGAGGCGCAGGCTGATTTGGCTTCGACGGGACAGGACGCGGTGGTGCCCATCCGGCTTTCCGGCGCCGTCATTGCGCGACTTGAGGCGGAAGCCAAAAGAAGTCGCATCACCCCGTCGGAGTTGATCAGGCGGGCCATCATGCAGTATCTGAAGTGACAGCCCCCAGCCCCATTTGGGGAAAGGGGTTGAGGGAAGGCGGACTTTTAAACCAAAAGACCACAAAGGAGGCGATCTCATGCTGGCCGGGTTTCCCAAGGAGGTCACGCTTCAGAGCGGGACGATCGTTACGATTCGCCCGATGGCTCAGGAGGATGCAAAAAGGCTCCACGAATTTTTCTGTAGGGTGCCGAGGGAAGATCGGCTCTTTCTGCGGGACGATGTCTCCCTCCGGGAGGTAATCGACTCGTGGGCGGAGGACATCGACTACGGGAAGGTCCTTCCGCTCATAGCGGAGGTGGACGACACCATCGTGGGCGATGCCACCCTGCATCGGCGCAAATTCGGCTGGACCAGCCACGTGGGGAAGGTGCGCCTGGTCGTCGATCCAGACTACCGGGCGAAGGGCCTCGGGACGCTCATGCTTAAGGCGGTAATCGAGACCGCCAAGAAGATAGGCCTGCAGATCCTTGTCGCCGAGATCATGGAGGGCCAGACGGAGGCGCTGAAAATCCTCAAGGATCTGGGATTTACCAAAGAGGCGGTCTTCTACAACTATGTCAAGGACCAGATCGGCGAGGAGCACGACCTTGTGGTCATGATGAAGAACCTGCAGATCGAGCCGTCCATGATTCCCTTTTGATCGCGGTGACGAGGCATGACCGATGAAGCTGGTGATCAAGGTAAAACCGCTGAAGAGACGGGTCGCCCATCGGCCGACAAAGGTGGAACCGCAACGGGTGCGTTATGATCGGAAGCGGGCCAAGCAGTCGGCGCTAAAGGAGTCGAAGGCGGAGGAGAAGGTCGACTAAGAACCATACACCACAACAAGACAAGAGTGAGACGATGACCAGTCCGTTGAAGCCTGACGCATTGCGCAAGATCTGCGCGCCGGAGTGCCTCCCGTTCGAGGCGACTGATGAACTGAAACCTCTGGATGAGGTCGTGGCCCAGGATCGCGCCGTCGAGGCGATCACGTTCGGCGTCGGGATCAAGTGCGAAGGGTTTAATCTCTTTGCCCTCGGACCGGCAGGAACCGGCAAGGCGACGGCGATCAAGCGCTTCCTGGCCAGCGAGGCGGCCAAGCTTCCGACGCCGCCCGATTGGTGCTATGTCAACAACTTTGCCGATCCCCAACGACCCAGGGCGCTCTGCCTGCCGCCGGGCCGTGCCCGCGTCTTACAGGCCGACTGTGAGCGGTTGCTGGAGGAGCTGAAGGCGGGGGTCCCGAGAGCGTTTGAATCGGAAGCCTATGAGCAAAACCGACAGTCGATTCTGGAGGAGTTGCAGAAACAGACCGCCGACGAGTTGGAGGCGTTGCGCAAGCGGGCGGATGCGCTCGGATTCGGACTGGTCAAGACCGCCAGCGGCTTCATGATTGTTCCCATGCTTCGTGGCAAACCCTTAAAGCCGGAGGGGTTTGAGGGCCTTGATGAGGAGACGAAACAGTTGGTCAACCAGCGGATGGAGGAGGTGCAAAAGGATCTGGTCGCGACGCGCCGCCGAATCCGCGATCTGGAGCGGGAGGCGAAGAATCGTCTCGACGGGATCGATCGGGAAGTCGCCACCTCTGCGGTCGATCACCTGATTGAGGAGGTCAAAGACAACTACACGGATCACGCGGCGGTACAGGCGCACCTTGAGGCGATACGCGAGGACGTCATCGCCAACGTCGATCTGTTTCGGCGCGAGCAAACTGGCGCACAAGGCCAGCCGGATCCGACAGCGTTGCTACGGCCGGCAGGGATGGACCCTTTCGACCGATACCGAGTGAATGTTCTGATCGAACACGGGGAAAACGGCGGTGCGCCGGTCGTGGCCGAACCCCACCCGACCTGTCAGAACCTGCTGGGGCGGGTTGAGCATCAGGTCCACATGGGCGCGCTCTACACCAACTTCCTGATGACCAAAGGGGGCGCCCTGCACCGGGCTAATGGAGGCTTCCTAGTTGTAGAGGCGATGGAGCTGCTCAAACAGTTCTTCGCGTGGGACCAGTTGAAGCGGACCCTCAAGAACGGCCGGATCAGGATCGAAGAGCCGGGGGAGCAGTTCCGTCTTTTCAGCACGGTGACGCTCGAGCCCGAGCCGATCCCTCTCAACGTGAAGGTAGTCCTGATCGGCAGTCCGTGGCTCTACTACCTTTTGCACGCCTATGATCCGGAGTTTCAGGAGCTGTTCAAGGTGCAGGCCGAGTTCAGCGACCGTGTCGCTCGGACGCCGGACACGATCCTGACCTTTGCCCGCCTGCTCTCCACTTGTTGTACGGCCGAGGGGCTCAAGCCGTTCGACCGTGGCGCGGTGGCGAAACTGGTGGAGCACAGTTCTCGCCTGGTGGAGGATCAGGACAAGTTGGCCACGCAGTTCAGCCATCTGCTGGATGTGGCCCGCGAGGCCTGTTTTCGAGCCGGACAGAACGGACACCAGCGGGTGATGGCCGAAGACGTACGGGAGGCTATTTCCGCCAAGATCAGGCGCGCGAATCGGTTGGAGGAGTTGTTGCAGGAGCTGGTCGTTGATCGGACCCTGTTGGTCGACACCGAAGGCGGGGTCGTCGGCCAGGTGAACGGGATTGCCGTCATCCAGCTTGGCGAGTATCACTTCGGCAAGCCGAGTCGCATCACGGCGCGCGCCTTCCTCGGGCGCGGTGGCATTATCGATATCGAGCGCGAGGCGCGGATGGGTGGCCGTATTCACAGTAAAGGAGTGCTGATCCTGTCCGGCTATCTCGGCGGGCGCTATGTACAGCAGACGCCGCTGGCCCTATCGGCCAGTCTCGCCTTTGAGCAGGTATATGAAGAGGTGGAGGGCGACAGTGCGTCGTCGGCAGAAGTCTATGCGATCCTCTCAAGCCTGTCGGGGCTTCCGATCAAACAGGGGTTAGCGGTCACAGGATCGGTCAATCAACATGGCGAGGTTCAGGCGATCGGAGCCGTCAACGCGAAGATCGAAGGGTTCTTTGATGTCTGTCGCGCGAGGGGGTTGACGGGAGAGCAGGGGGTCCTGATCCCGGCGAGCAATGTCCGGCATCTGATGCTCAGAGAGGACGTCGTGGAGGCGGTCGCGGCGGGGAAGTTCCAGATCTTTCCTGTGCAGACCATCGATGAGGGGATCGCCTTGCTGACCGGACGGGAAGCGGGCGAGCAGGGTCCGGATGGGAGTTTTCCGGAAAGCAGCGTGAATGGACTGGTGCAGGCGCGGCTGCGCGAAATGGCGGAGCAGGCAAAGGCGTACGGCGGCGAGATCCTGGCGGTGTCGCCTTCAGCCGGCCGCCATGACACGGAAGTCGAAACATAGTGGAAGACACGGGATAGCGGGGACACACGATGCGTGAGGATCCGTTAGTCCGCTGGTTTGATGAGATCGATCTCGCCGACATCCCGCTGGTTGGCGGCAAGAACGCGTCGCTGGGTGAAATGTATCAACATCTTAAGGCGCTTGGCATCCGGGTCCCATACGGCTTTGCCGTTACCGCCGCAGCGTATCGACGCTTCCTGATGGAGAGCGGCTGTGAGGCGAAGATCAGAGAGCAACTGGAAGGACTGAATGCGGCTGACATTGCGAATCTGCGCGCCCGTGGAGAGGCGATCCGGACGATCATCCTCGATGCTCCCCTGCCGCTTCCCTTGCAGAACGCGATTGTCGCCGCCTATGAGCGGCTGTGTGAGGGGTATGGGCCGAACACCGACGTGGCGGTGCGGAGCAGCGCGACCGCCGAGGACCTGCCGGATGCCAGTTTTGCCGGCCAGCAGGAGACCTATCTGAATGTCCATGGGGTCCCCGGCGTGCTGGAGGCCTGCCGGAAGTGCTTCGCCTCGCTCTTTACCGATCGAGCGATGGTCTATCGTGAGGAGAAGGGGTTCGACCACCTGAGCGTGGCGCTGTCCATCGGGGTGCAGAAGATGGTCCGTTCGGATCTTGGCGCCGCCGGCGTGATGTTCACTGTCGACACGGAAACCGGTTTCCGTGATTGTGTCCTGATTAACGCTTCGTACGGCCTCGGTGAAAGTGTGGTCCAGGGCTCGGTCACGCCTGATGAGATATACGTATTCAAGCCTACGCTGCTTACGGGTTTTCGCTCTATCCTTCAGCGAACCCTCGGCAGCAAGGAATGGAAGCTGGTGTACGACGAGGGAGGCAGCAAGCAGACCAGGAATGTCCCTGTTCCTCGTGAGGATCGTCAGCGCTTTGCTGTCAGCGATGACGACATCCTTCAGCTCGCGCGCTGGGGGTGCGCCATCGAAGCGCATTACAGTCAGCGGAGCGGAAGGTACACCCCGATGGATATCGAGTGGGCCAGGGACGGCCAGAGCGGCGAGCTGTTTATCCTGCAGGCGCGTCCCGAAACGGTGCAGTCGGTCAAACGGGCCGACCTGCTGCGGGTCTATCGACTGGAGGAGGCCGGGGTGCCGGTCGTGGTCGGCAAGAGCGTGGGGGAGATGATCGGGCAGGGAACGGCCCGCATTATCACGGACACGCGCCACATGGAGCGGTTTCACGAGGGCGAGGTTCTGGTGACCGATAAGACCGATCCGGACTGGGTGCCGATCATGAAGAAGGCGGCAGGGATCGTGACCAATCGAGGGGGGCGGACTTCGCACGCGGCGATCGTCAGCCGCGAATTGGGGATTCCGGCGATTGTCGGAACCGAGCAGGGGACACAGGCGATCGCCGACGGGGAGGAGATCACGGTTTCGTGCGCAGAGGGCGATATCGGATATGCCTATCGCGGTCGGCTTCAGTTCAGTGTTCGGGAGATCGATCTGGGCAGGCTCGACCGCCCCAGGACCAGGATCATGCTGAACGTCGCCAACCCGCAGGAGGTCTTCAGCCTGGCGGCTATTCCCAACGACGGGGTCGGTCTGGCGCGAATGGAGCTGATTATCGGCCATGCCATTCGGATTCATCCTATGGCATTGGTCCGCTATGACACGCTGACCGACCAGGCGGCCAAGGCCGAGATCGAGCTGCTGACTGGAGCGTATGCAGACAAGCCGCAGTATTTCGTGGACAAGCTGGCAGAAGGGGTCGGGATGATCGCCGCCGCCTTCTATCCGAAAGGCGTGATCGTCCGTCTCAGCGACTTCAAGACCAATGAATACGCTAACCTGATCGGCGGTCAGGAGTTTGAGCCGGCGGAAGAGAACCCCATGCTGGGCTTCCGCGGCGCATCCCGTTATTACAGCGATCGGTACCGGGAGGGATTCGCCCTGGAATGTCGCGCCATGTGGAAGGTCAGAGAAGAGATGGGCCTGACCAACGTCAAGCTGATGATCCCATTCGTCCGAACCGTGGTGGAAGGTGAGAAAGTCCTGGCGGAGATGGCGAAGCACGGACTCGTACGGGGGCAGAACGGTCTCGAGGTCTACGTGATGTGCGAGATCCCCAGCAACGTCCTGCTCGCTGAGGAATTTGCGGCGATATTCGACGGCTTTTCCATCGGTTCGAACGACCTGACACAGTTGACACTGGGGGTGGACAGGGATTCGGAGCTGGTGGCGTCGATCTTCGATGAGCGGAACCGCGCCGTCAAGAAGCTGATCTCGGCGGTTATCGCAACGGCTCGGTCGCGGGGTAGAAAGATCGGGATCTGCGGCCAGGCACCGAGCGACTACCCGGAGTTTGCACAGTTTCTTGTCGAGGAGGGGATCGACAGTATCTCGCTCAATCCGGATGCAGTCATGAAGATGACGGCGAAGGTGTTGGAGATCGAACAACGGAAAGGCATTCGGAAGTAGGGACGAAAAACGAAGGAGGAGAGCGATGACAGGTCAGAAGGTACCGGTCAAATCGATCAAGAAGGCTGGTTCACTCCTCAGCGAGCTGTTGGAGATTGAGCGCCGGATATCCGAGCGCGCCCATGAGTTGTTCAGGGAGCATGGTTGCCAGGCTGGTCACGAGTGCGAGTACTGGTTGCAGGCTGAAAAGGATCTGCTCTGGCGGCCTTGTGCGGAGCTGGTTGAGACCGACGGAGAACTGCGGGCCAGCTTTGCCCTGGCTGGTCTAACTGCGAAGAACGTGAAAGTACTGGCGGAGGCTAACCACCTCACGGTGCGAGCAGCCACCAAACACGAAGACAGGAAGGAAGAGGGCACCTGCCACTTCTGCGAGTTTCATAGAGGAGAGCTGTATCGGTCGCTGGCGTTGCCGAGTACCGTCGTGCCTGAGAAGGCTCACGCAGAGATGAAAGAGGGGATGCTGACGGTGATCCTTCCTAAGGGCAATGGCGTTGTCGTCAAGAAGGCTCCGGCGAAGCGGGCGCCGGCAAGGTCGAAAGAGTGATCCACGAAACAACCGGTCGCTGTCGGTTACGGTCGAGTCTGACGGAGGGTTGTCGTAGAGGCGCGCAGAGGCTTCAACACAGAGGCTATCGCCTGCGGCGGGAGGGAAGATCATGACAATTCCGGCACGGGTACGCGAATGGTTGGATCAGCAACAGGTTCGGTACGAGATCATTCCCCACAGGGAGGTCTATACGGCGCAGGAGGTTGCCGGCGCTACCCACATCTCCGGTCGGGCCTATGCCAAGGTGGTTATTCTGAAGGGGCGGCAGGGCCTGATGATGGCGGTGTTGCCGGCCATGTGTCGGTTGGACGTTGTTCGCATGCGGCACATCGTGAACGACAATACGGCGAGTCTGGATCCGGAAGCCGATTTCGCGCAGATATTTGTCGGCTGCGAGCCGGGGGCCATGCCCGCCTTTGGTAACCTGTACGGGCTTCCGGTGTACTGCGATCAGCACCTAACCAACGAGGCCACGATCGCCTTTCCCGCGGGCAGCCACCACGAGGTGATCCGGATTGCGTCAAAGGATTTCCTCCGAATCACGGGCGCCCAGGTAAAAGAGATCTGCACCATCGCACACGAGCAGGCTGCGTAAGGTGAGTACACAACGGCTCAGGCGGAAGGCCCCGTGACGGTGTGAGCTGAAGGGGCCTTCTGCCCCCTTACAATTTATAGCCGAACTGCCGGAGCAATGCCTTTCGCGCAGTGACGTCGGTGTCCTGCTCCATCCCTTTCGGCGCCAGGCCGTCCACAACCCCCATAATCCCTCGCCCATTGGCCGTTTCAGCCAGAATGACCTCCACCGGGTTGGCGGTTGCACAATAGATGCCGCAGACCTCCGGCACCTGACGGAGGACCGGCAGGACATTGATCGGAAAACTGTTGCGCAGGAAGATTAGGAAGCTGTGGCCGGCCCCGATGGTATAGGCATTGTTACGCGCCAACTCGGCGAGTTCAGGGTCGGTTCCGCTTGAGCGCACCAGACACGGTCCAGAGGATTCACAGAAAGCGAGCCCAAAGGCGATACCAGGCACGGCCGTCACAAGCGCCTCGTGCAGGTCCTCGACGGTTTTGATGAAGTGGGCCTGCCCAAGGATCAGATTGACGGCATCCGGTTTCTGAATGGTCACCGAAATGAAGTTGACGGCCATCGCTCCTCCCTCCCGTATGGACGTAACAGAAAAGGGCCGGGAAAGCCGCCGCTCTCACCAGCCCCACATGTCAGCCTCTCAAGCATTACGATCATACCACGAATTTAGCCTCAGAAGACGTTGCCGATTGGATTGCTAATTTCTTTGCGGTAGAATTCGTATATTTAGAAGGTTACGAATATGTATTAAAGTTATACGTTAGATTAAACGCATAACGATGTGCACTACTTCTCTTTACGTCGAGTGTAGAAGCCGACTCGCCAGTCTTCTTTGGTGTTCCCATTGATGAAGCACTGCCACTCGTAGCGCTGACCGGGTGGGAGCGGAAGGGGACTCATATTGATCGCCAGGACCATATCAAGGGGACTTCCTTCAGGGAGACCTGCGGGTCGGCCAACCTCGAAATCGCCGCCAAATTCGACGGCGTGTTCGCCAGCCTGTGTCGGAACGCTCACAGGTTGACCGTCGGCATTCAGCAGTTTCAATTCGAGATGGTGCCTGCGGTTTGTGTCGGTCCAGGGCACCTCAATCTTCAGCGCAATAGCCGTTGGACTCGGATCAGGACCAGTGATCGACCATCCACCCCCGAGGATATACAGCTTGCCATCGACGGCCTGTGCGGCATCGGCTAACAGCATCGTGACTTTCATGGGTGACGTACGAGGTTACAGGTAGTGGCCGGAGGCTTGGTCGCGCTGCTGCGGGATGCCTTGGCGCAGCCGTTTGCCGACCTCGGCGTATTCCCGCTCCATCGCCTCGGTGACCGAGGGGAGGGTCTCGGCGAGGGCGGCTAAGAAGTCGGCGTGCGTGACCGCTTTTGCCTCCAGGTCCTTCCGCAGGGCAAGCTGGGCGGCGCGCATGCAGATCAGGGCGAGGTCGGCCCCGGTAAACCGATCGGTCTTACGAACAAGCTCCTGCAGGTCCACGTCGTCGGCAAGGGCCATGTGACGGGTGTGGACAGCAAGGATCTCGTGGCGGGCGGCCGCGTCCGGTACCGGCACGTAGACCAGCGCATCGAAGCGCCCGGGCCGCAGCAGCGCCGGATCGATGAGGTCAGGCCGGTTCGTGGCCCCGAGAATGACGACGCCGCGCAGCTCCTCGAGACCATCCAGCTCTGAAAGGAGTTGGTTGACAATTCGCTCGGTGACGTGGGGTTCGCCTGCCGCGGTCCCGCGTCGTGGCACCAGGGCGTCTACCTCATCGAAGAAAACGATGGCCGGGGCAACCTGGCGGGCCTTGGCGAAGAACTCTCGAATCCGCTGCTCCGACTCGCCGTACCACTTGGAGAGCAGGTCGCTCCCTTTGGCCAGCATAAAATTGGCCCGCGCCTCGTTGGCGACGGCCTTGGCCAGCAGTGTCTTTCCGGTTCCCGGCGGACCGTATAGCAGGACCCCTTTGGGCGGCTTGATCCCCAGGCGCTCGAAGGCCTGCGGATGGGTAAGCGGCAACTCGACCGTCTCTCGGAGTGAGCGTTTCACGTCATCCAGGCCGCCGACGTCGCTCCAGGTCACCCGAGGGACCTCGATCAACAGCTCCCGAAGGGCGGAAGGGCGGATCCGCCGTAAGGCCTGGCTGAAGTCCTCATGGGTGACGATGAGCCGCTCCAGCACCTCGGCCGGGACGGTTTCAAGTCTTAAGTCCAGATCCGGGAGAACACGTCGAAGGGCGTTCAGGGCGGCCTCGCGACAGAGGGCAGCCAGATCTGAGCCGACGCAGCCATGCGTGAGATCCGCCACCCAATCCAGATTCACATCTGCGGCCAGTGGCATGGCCCGCGTGTGGATCGTGAGAATCTGGCGGCGCCCGTTGCGATCCGGGACCCGCAGTTCAATCTCCCGATCAAAGCGGCCGGGGCGACGCAGCGCCAGGTCGATCGCGCCGACGCGGTTCGTGGCCCCAATGACGATGACGTTGCCGCGCGGCGTGAGCCCGTCCATTAACGTCAGAAGCTGCGCCACGATCCGCCGTTCCACCTCACCCATCACTGTCTCGCGCTTGGGGGCGATGGAATCCAACTCATCGATGAAAATAATGGCGGGCGGATTCTCCTGCCCCTCCTGGAAGATGGCGCGCAGCCGCTCCTCCGATTCGCCGTAGAAGCGCCCCATGATCTCCGGCCCATTAATGGTGGCGAAGTGAGCCTTGGCCTCATTGGCGAGGGCTTGGGCGAGGAGGGTCTTGCCGGTCCCGGGAGGGCCGTGCAGCAGCACGCCCTTGGGGGGCGCAATTCCCAGACGATCGAACAGCTCCGGGTGTTTGAGCGGCAGCTCGACGACCTCCCGGATTTCATTAATGACCTCGCCCAGCCCGCCGATATCGTCGTAGGTGACATCGGGTATTCTGGCCTCTTTGGTCTCGACATATTCCGGGAGGAGTTCCACTTCGGTTTGAGGACCGATGCGTACCGTACCGGAGGGAACGGTGGCGGCGACGACCAGGCGCACCTCACCCAGCCCGATCGCCAATGAACCGAGCAAACCTCGGAATAACTCCTCCGGATACATGCCCGACGGAATTGTTTCCTTCGACCGTGAGGCTGTCCCGACTGAGATCAGATCGCCGCGGACGACGGGACGGTAGAGAAGCGCCTGGCGGAGCACGTCGCCTGGGGCCACGGCGCGAAGCCCTTTACGAGCAGGCGCCAGCGTCACCTTTTGCGCCTCGCGCCAGGTTGCCTTTCGAACCTGTACGTAATCGCCGATGCTGGCATGCGCGTTGGTGCGAATCACGCCGTCGACCCGAATGACATCGAGACCCTGATCGGCTGAGCGAGCCGCCGCTACCAGGGCGGCTGTCTCCCGCTCCCCGACGATGGAGACGATCTCGCCACGCTCCAACTCTAGGACGGCAAAGGCCGCGTCGCTGACCCGGACGATACCTCGGCCGACGTCTTCCTGGCCGGCCTCCGCCACCTTTAGGCGAATGCCTTCGGCCATTTGATTCTCTTGCATCTATTCTTGCGCTCCCTTCATTTGGCTGCGCATCCGTCCATCGACGCGCGGAGCTTCACAAGCGGTGATAGTCGGATCTCGTCATGCCTTGCGCACGGACTGTACCAAAGCGCGGCAATCGCCGTCAAGATTACGGCGGCGAAAAATTGCAGCGGAGTTGTTATCGACCGGAAAGTGCGCAGCGCAGGAACAATAAGGAGTGTGAAAAAGCAAAAGCCACAAGGCATCGGTTCCTACATCACCTCCGGTCAACTACCGGTTACCTCGTGGCTCCCTTGAGGAAGCCTCACCTCGAGCGGGTTTCGATCCCAGGCCAAGCCCTCTTGCTCTGTAAGCGCCTCTTACTTCGCGCTTGCTCGCAGCTCTTCGGATATCGCCCGTTCACTAGGGCTTCCTCACTGTTAATATAGGGCGTTCCCTGATGGTGTGCAAGGCCCGCTCCGCATCTATTTGAACAATCAGCGCGCCTTGTATCCTTCACAAGAGCGCTGTTGAGGGTTATACTCAGGACGCTCGCCCGGATAGCGCGCCTTGGCAGCCATGACGGAAGGAGACAGGTCATATGATACCGAGGTATCGGAAACTGCTGGTGACGACGGATTTCTCGCCGATCGGAAACGCCGCGATTCCATACGCGTATGCCATGTTGTCGCCACACGGCGGTACGGTTATTTTGTGTCACGTCGCCGAGGTGCATGGGCCGCCCAACCCGCTTTACGCTCACTACTCGCCAGTGGGATCGCTCTCCGGGCCTGAGCGAACGGAGCTTCGGCAGACACTGCTCCATTCGCTGGAGGCGCTTGTGCCGGAGGAGGCTCGTCGCGAGGGATCCGTGATCACGGAGGTGCGTGTGATCGAGACCCCGCTGTTGGTCCGTGAGGCGATCTGTCAGGTCGCTGTCGAACTGGACGTGGACGTCATCGTGATGGCATCCCATGGCCATTCCGGGATTACTYGCTTGCTTTTGGGTTCGGTAGCCGGGCATGTGGTGCGAGCTGCCGATCGCCCTGTGCTCATCGTCCGCAATCGGGGATAACGGCTGCAGTATTATTGTCGAGGCCCCCGCCTCTTTGCTTGCGTGAGGGTGTGGCGGGACACTATAATGCATCGGCTAGTCTGGCACGCGGGGCCATGGATCGCGCGACGGATCCTTGACGTCTGAAACGGAGAAACGGGATGAAACGAATTGTGGCGACAGCAGTAGCAGTCGTGATGTTGCTGGTAGCGACTGAGGAGTTCACCGTGGCGGCCGGCTACGCCAACCCGCAGTTGCTTGTCGATACCCACTGGTTGGCCTCGCACCTGAATGACCGGGATCTGCGGATCATCGACATGCGCAATCGTCAGGAGCACTACGTAGCCGGACACATCCCGAACGCGGTGTACCTTTCAGTGAATCAGATCCGTCTGGCCCTGAAGGAGTCGGGTTTCGCTCTACCCCCCGATTATGAAATCGAGGAGCGATTAGGGCAGCTTGGGATCACGAAAGAGACCATGGTGGTCGCATATGACGATCAGGGCGGCCTCAATGCGTCTCGTCTCTTCTTTACCCTTGAGTATGCGGGCCACAAAAAGGCGGCGCTGTTGAACGGAGGCGTTACGAAGTGGATCGCTGAAGGGCGAGCGCTCTCGAAGACGCCCGCACAGGTCGACAGAACGGACTACCGGATTCATACTGAGACGCATCGCGCCGCGCCGGCGAGCTGGATCGCGGCGAACCTGGGCAAGCCGAACGTGGCCCTTGTCGATGCCCGGTCGCGCGCCGAGTTTCGCGGTGAGGATCTGCGAACGAGGCGGGGAGGCCACATTCCGGGCGCCGTCAACATCGAGTGGACGCAAAACCTGGCCGGCGACAAGACATTTAAACCGGCTGATGAACTCTTGGCGCTCTATGAGCGGGCAGGTGTGACGAAGGACAAGACCGTCGTCAGCTACTGCCAGACGATGCATCGCGGGGCGATCGCGTACTTCGCGCTTCGGCTGCTTGGGTATACCGATGTTCGAGGGTACGATCGATCCTGGAATGAATGGGGCAACGATCCGACGCTGCCGATAGAGCAATGAGTGTATTGTCGACATGACAGACGTGGGGTGATGGCGCGAGGAGAGTGATGGGTGAGTTGCGACGTGATCCGGTGACAAATCGTTGGGTGGTGATCGACCCGGAGCGACCGGATCGGGAGGCCGCCCTCAAGGTGGAGGCGTGGCCGCCTCCGCCGCTTCCCGGACCTTGCCCGCTCTGTCCGGGCAATGAGTCGATGACCCCGCCGGAGATCATCGCGTTCGGTGAGCCCACGCGCCAGCGAAATCAGGCCGGCTGGTGGGTTCGAGTGACCCCGGACTTACAGCCGCTGTGCCGGATTGAGGGTGATTTTGATCGAAGGCCGGAGGGGCCTTTCGACGTGATGAATGCGTTGGGGGCCCATGAGATCGTCATCGAGAGTCCGGAGCATCAATCAACATGGGCGGACTTTCCAGAGCAGCAGTTGGAGCGGGTCCTGCGCATGTACAGGATGCGGAGTCTGGACCTTCGTCTGGATGAGCGATTCCGGTCGCTGATCATCATGAAGAATCATGCCGATGCGGCCAGCATCCTTAGCCACCCGCATTCCCACGTCCTGGCGCTGCCGTTTGTCCCGTTCGGGATCGAAGAGGAGCTGCGCGGCTGTCGGGAGTTCTACGCGAGGAAGGAGCGATGCGCGTTCTGCGACATTATTCTTCACGAGCGGGTATCTCGCGTGAGAAGGGTGGCAGAGACCGATCATTTTGTCGTGTTGGCGCCTTTTGCCTCCCGGTTTCCTTTTGAGACGTGGCTGCTTCCGATTCGCCACGCCTCTGATTTCGGAAAGCTCGGCGACAAGGAACTGGTTGATCTTGCCTGGCTCGTCAAACGGATGATGCAGATGCTCGGAAAGGTCCTTGGCAACCCGTCCTGTACAATCGTTCTGCACAGCGCTCCGTTTGACGAGCCGCACACACACGACTATCACTGGCATTTCGAGATCATCCCGAAGACGGCGCCCGTCGCGGCATTCGGGTTGGGCGAGCGACTCTTTGTCAACCCGATACCACCCGAGAAGGCAGCAGCCCTCATGGGGCAACAGATATAGGGGATCTCATGCGCCGGCCCGGATGTGAGAGACTCACGTTGAACGTGGGGGATGCCCTGATCGTTGTTGACGTCCAGAACGATTTTCTTCCGGGGGGCAGCCTGGCGGTGTCGCAGAGCGATGAAGTTATCCCGGTACTTAATCGCTACCTGGCTGCTTTTGCGCGTCGAGGGTTGCCGATCTTCGTTACCAGAGACTGGCATCCGCCCAATCACTGCTCCTTTCAACCGCATGGCGGACCGTGGCCTCCCCACTGCGTGGCAGGCTCTGAGGGTGCAGCGTTTCCTTTTGCCCTCGAACTGCCCGCTTCCAGTACCCTTATCACCCTCAAGGGTACAGAAGCCGAAAAGGACGCCTACTCCGCGTTTGATGGAACGGATCTTAACGTTCGCCTGCGCGCGAAACGCGTGCAGCGTCTCTTTGTCGGCGGCCTGGCGACAGACTATTGCGTTCTGTGTACGGTACGGGACGGTCTGAAGGCTGGATACGAGGTCGTCCTCCTGCAGGATGCCGTCCGGGCCGTTAATCTGCGCCCGGGTGATGGGGAGCGTGCAGAGGCAGAGATGATCCGTCGAGGGGCCATACCGATCCGATTGGAGATGTTAGTCGCATGAATCCGGTATCCAGCCCGCTGCTGACCGATCTGTACCAACTGACGATGTTGCAGGCGTATGTCCAACACGGGATGGAGGAGCCGGCCACTTTCGAGTTCTTTGTCCGCAAGCTGCCGCCGACACGCAACTTCCTGTTGGCGGCCGGACTCGAACAGGTGTTGAGCTTCCTCGAAGATCTGCGCTTCACGGCCGAGGAGTTGGCGTGGCTCAGCGGCTGCGGCATGTTTCGGCCGGGCCTCGTCGACTACCTGGAGAAACTTCGGTTTACCGGCGATGTGCATGCGATGCTCGAGGGCACGATCTTTTTCCGCGATGAGCCGATTGTGCGGGTGACCGCCCCGCTGCCGCAGGCGCAGCTCATCGAGACACGGCTGATCAATCTGCTGCACTTTCAGACGCTGATCGCATCGAAGGCGGCGCGTTCGGTGCTCGTCGCGCCCAACAAACTCCTGGTCGATTTCGGCCTGCGCCGTACCCACGGGGCGGAGGCCGGGTTGCTGGCGGCGCGGGCCAGTTACCTGGCGGGTTTCACCGGGACCTCCACGGTGCAGGCGGCGCCGGCGTTCGGGATTCCCATCCATGGGACGATGGCGCACTCCTTTATTCAGGCCCATGAGGATGAGACGGCCGCTTTCGAACGCTTTGCGTGTGCCAGCCCTGACAATGTCGTCCTGCTTATCGACACCTACGATACCGAGGCGGGTGCGGAGAAGGTGGTCTCACTGGCGCCCAGACTGCGACAGAAGGGGATCCCTATTAAGGGTGTGCGCCTGGACAGCGGCGATCTTGGTGAACACGCCCGCAAGGTGCGACGGATCCTTGATGAGGGCGGACTGACCGACGCCGAGATCTTCGCGAGCGGTAATCTGGACGAGTCGGTCGTCAGGCAGCTCGTCGCCGAACAGGCCCCGATCGACGGCTTCGGGATCGGGACGCGTATGAATACCTCCGCCGACGCCCCGTACCTGGATTGTGCCTACAAACTGCAAGAGTACGACGGGAAGCCGCGCCGCAAGCGCTCTGAAGGGAAGGCCACGTGGCCGGGGCGCAAGCAGGTCTATCGCCGGTATGATGCCGAGGGCCGTATGTGTTCGGATGTCCTGACGCTGGAGGACGACCCGCAGGAAGGCGAGCCGTTGATCCTACCGGTGATGCGCGGCGGCAGACGCCTTCAGGCATCCATCCCGCTTGCGGCAGTTCGTGAACGTGCGCGCAACCAGCTTGCGCGCCTGCCGCCCGCGCTGCGAGGGCTTGAAAAAGGGCCGGACTATCCCGTTGAGGTCTCCGCCGCGCTGCGAGATCTGGCCAAGGCTGTGGACGAACATCAGCTTTGAACGGCTTGACCGCCCGCGGCTGTCATGCTACAGTCGGCCCGTTCCTTCCGAGATCCTCTGCGCCCGTAGCTCAGCCCGGATAGAGCGTTTGCCTGCGGAGCAAAAGGCCGGCAGTTCAAATCTGCCCGGGCGCGCCACCACATCCAACCGGCACTGTCTCCGACGCTGAGCGTTGAATGTCGATTACAGGAGGATACGACATGAGCAGAATTGTGGAAGAGGTACTCGCCGCAAACAGGGCCTATGTCGCCAACTTTGGAAACAAGGGCGCGCTGCCCATGCCGCCTGGGCGAAGATTCGCCATCCTGACCTGTATGGATGCGCGGCTTGATCCGGCGAAGTATGCCGGGCTGGCGGAAGGCGACGCCCACGTGATCCGGAACGCCGGCGGCCGCGCCAGCGACGACGCGATCCGTTCGCTGGTCATTTCCTACAAACTCCTGGGTACCCGGGAATGGTTTGTGATCCATCATGCTGATTGTGGAATGGAGATCTTTACCGATGAGATCATGCGCGGGTTGCTGGCCAAGAGCCTGAAGACCGCGACAGTCGATGCCGCCGGATGGCATGATACCGGTCAAGGTCCCGGATCAACGGAGGGTGAGTTTATCGACTGGTTAACCATCGCCGACCAGACCGAGAGCGTGTGTGCTGACGTGCGCCGCATCAGGGCGCATCCACTGGTGCCCCGCGAAATTCCCATCTATGGCTACATCTATGACGTCAAGACCGGTCAGCTTGTGGAGGTTCCTGAGGCTACGCGAATTGGGGCGTAAGGGCGGCAAATCTTTTCCCTTCATCCGACGTTGTTCATCCACGGCGCGACAACTCATTCCCATTGATTGAGCGAAGGCGACCGGCACTCCATGCCGGATTCCAGGATGCTATTTTTTTCTTGACACGTTGCAAGGTGCAATTATAGTAACTTCGGTTCGTTGATGATTCGTTCCGCAGAAGCGTGTGGGGAGCAGAGTCAGAGCGGCTGCGCGAGTTCAGGACAAGACGAGTCAATCCGTCACGATAGCAGTCACAATAGGTAGCGACGATGAGAATAGTATCTTGGTATCAAAGCGATAAGGTGGTGTACGAATCGTCAAAAGAGTCGGTACGCGATGCGGTAGTCGAAGCGGTCAGGAAGGAATCGCCTCTTATGAATGCCGACCTGAAGAACGCCTATCTTCGAGACGCTGACCTCGCGGGCGGCATCCTCGGCGGCGCCGATCTCCGGGATGCTGATTTAGAGGGCGCGAATCTTCAGGGCGCGAATCTTCGGGATGCCAATCTTGCGGGCGCCAATCTGAGACGAGCGAACCTCCGCGACGCAAACGTCGCGGGCACGAATTTTTCCGACGCCCAGTTTGATGACGCCGATCTCTTTCACGTAAAGTTTTGGGGACGCGGCGGCTCGACAAAAATTAAGAAATCCCAAGTCGAGTCTTTCTTGAAGGCGTTAGGAATCGTCGTCGAAGAGTAGCCATCGCCACTAAAAGATGGCGTCGCCTATACCTTACTATGCGCGGGCTGCCATTGGTTCGTTCCGTCAGGCAGGGGAGTTGCCGTAAAGTCCCCGAAGAGGTTTGGAGCCTCCCGAATCATAATCTCAGCCACCTTCCCAAACACGCGTCGGATCTCTACCTCTGCGCCAGGGGTCGTTCTCGTCTCGATCACCCATCGGAGTGTCCTCGCATTGGCGGTCCAGATGAGGGTCGTCGCCACCCCGTCTGGGGCGATCCGGCGCATAGCAGAGGTGAGCACCTTCTTTTCGTGAAACGGCCGCCCATCGATCTGTAAGACCTCGGCCAGTCGCTGTTGCGCCTTTTCAGCATTGATGACCGCCTCCTCGAAGATTGCGCGCGCCTCGGGATTATCGCGGATCTCCGGCGGGAGCCACATCGGAATATCGGTCAGCCGCACGAAGCGCAGGCT
>PQAQ01000078.1 GCA_003105305.1 Candidatus Methylomirabilota bacterium | reverse complement strand
GGCTCCTGCTTCTGCTCTTCTGCGCACCGATGGAGAAAGTGGTTGATCAGCAGGGGGATGTCTTCAGTCCGGTCTCGGAGCGGCGGGAGGGTAATAGCCACCACATTTAGACGGTAGTACAGGTCTTCCCGGAAGCGCCTCTGCGCGACCGCCGCTTCAAGGTGTTGATTGGTGGCGGCAATGACCCGCACATCGGCCGACAGCGACCGCTCGCCTCCCACTCGCTCGAACTTCCGCTCCTGGAGTACACGTAGGATTTTGGCCTGCAGGCTGATCTCCATGTCGCCGATCTCATCGAGGAAGATCGTCCCGCCATCGGCCAACTCGAACTTGCCGCGTCGAAGCGCGCTCGCGCCCGTAAAGGCCCCACGCTCGTGACCGAACAGCTCGCTCTCCAAGAGTTCACGAGGAATGGCGGCGCAGTTGACGGCGACAAACGGACGCGCAGACCGTCGGCTGTTGTAATGAATCGCCTGGGCCAGCAGTTCCTTGCCGGTGCCGCTCTCCCCCATGATCAGGACGGTCAGGTCGCTGGCGGCCATCTTGCCCACCAGTTTGAAGATCTGCTGCATGGCCGGGCAGAGGCCGACCACGCCACCGAAGTCAAAGGGTCGGCCCCCGTGGGCCTCCATTTGCGCCACCCGCTCGGTCAGTTCGCGGATCTCAAAGACCCGCTGCACCAATATGGTCAGCTCGCCGAAGTCAAACGGCTTAGTGATATAGTCGTAGGCCCCTCGTTTCATCGCCTGGACGGCAGCCTGGAGCGTCCCGAAGGCGGTCATGATGATGACGGGAAGTTCTGGACGAACCTCTTTGATCTTGCTGAGTGTCTCCAGTCCCTCTGCGCCGGGCATCTTGATATCCATGAGGACAAGATCAATATCGGGGTCCGCAGCGCGCGCCAGTCCTTCCACTCCGTCCGCCGCCAGCATCACCCGATACCCCTCGCGCTCCAGCGCTTTGCGCAAGGTCCAACGGATGCTTTCTTCGTCATCAACTACAAGAATCTGTCGCATTGGATTCATGACCCGACACCGTATAGGATTCCTCAGGATTCATTGAGAGGTGAGGCAGCCCCGGATTGCGTCACCAAAGGAAGCCATACTCGAAACCGGCTGCCCTTCCCGGGCGTGCTTGTCGCCTCCATGGCCCCGCTGTGATCCTCCACGATCCGGAGGCAGATGGCCAGCCCCAATCCCGTTCCCCCTTCCTTTGTTGTAAAGAACGGAGTAAACAGACGACGCTCGATCTCAGGATCGAACCCCTCTCCCTGATCGATAATCTCAACCACCGCCACCGATCGGCCTCCGCAGCGTTTTTCGGACCGCTCATAACTCGTTCGGATGGTCAGATCCCCGCCGTCCGGCATCGCCTCTGCCCCATTGCGAATCAGGTTCAGAAACAGTTGTCGGATCTCTGAGGGATCGGCGAGGATCTCGGGAAGTTGCGGATCGTACTGACGCCGGACCGCGATGCGGGCAGCATCCAACGGCGCCCGTTCTAAAAAGAGGAGGCTGTCGAGGATTTCGTGCAGGTTGCACGAGCAAAGGACCGGGCCTCGCGGTGTCGCAAACGATAGGAGGCGTTCAACGATCGCGCCGAGTCGATCAACCTCCCTCACGATGACCGAGGTGTATTCTCTCAGGGCGGCGGGAAAGTTGGGTTCCCCCTCGAGTAGCTGCGCCGCCCCTCGGAGACCGGCCAGAGGATTTCGGATCTCGTGTGCCACTCCAGCGGCAACCGTTCCCAGCGACGCCAGGCGGTCCGATCTCTGCAGCCGCTCCTCCAGCTCCCTGATCCCGGTCTGATCGCGAATCGCCAGGACGATGCCGCGCGGCTGCCCTGTACCGTTACTGATGAGGGAGCACACGGCGCTGATCACCACGTGCGAGCCGTCCCGCCTCGTCAACCGAACATCGAAATCGGCATGCGTCCGGCCGCTCTCCAGGGTTTTTTGCATTAACGCTCGCAGCGGGCGATCATTCGGAAAGAGCCGCTCAAAGGACCGACCATGGAACATCTGAGCCGATCGCCCCATCAGCTCCTCTGCTGCCTGATTGATGGAACGGATACGACCATCCGGCTCAATGGTAATGATGCCGTCCTGCAGGCTGCCAAGCAGATCCTCATAATAGGCCCGCACCGACTCGATAGACGCGTTGAGCGCCTTACGCGGTCGCCTGCGCCCCTTCAACGTCGACGCGCTACTGGGCGTGCCCTGTTTTTCAGGCCTTCCCGGCATGACAACCCCATCGATGACGCCTTGCTCATGCGGTGCACCGGCCGCACCGCCGGACTCTGCAATTCGGCAACACAACGTACTGCAAACGCCGAACGATCGACATCGGTATTCACATCCCGACCGCACTGAACGGGTTGAAGGTTCAGCGCCCACGTCCACTGTCGGGTTACATTGTAGGCATGACCGGTTGAAGCAACAGAGAGGAACGACGCAAATGGAAAGGTGTGGCGGGGCCAACACGCTCGGCCCCGCCATTAGATCAACGGCAACGCACAGCAGCCAACCCGACCCTCGACACTATTGACGATACAGCCAGAGCCGTTGCCAAGTTGTGAGCTAACCTAGGATTTGCGGTGATGCTTTTGATCGTGAGCTCGCTGACTGTTGGTAATCCACTCCTCAATGGCCTCTTTCTTAAACCGCCAGACGTTCCCCAACTTCCAAGCCGGAAGTGTCCCTTCTCGCGCCATCCGGTAGATCGTTGACTTATTGAGCCGGAGGAAGCGAGCGACCTCCTCCAGTGTCATGATGGTTGGCCGCCGCTCCTGCTTCTGCATTCGCCCCCCTTTCATCGGTTGACTCCGCAGGCTCCCTTGCCCGCTGCTGCCATCACCGGCAGTTGTTCGTGAATTAGTCTATTCCGATCCCACTGCGTCATGCCACATGTAACGCTAAATGGGAAATAGTGACCTTGTCAAGTGTTTTTTAACGATCCGCTAAAACCGGAGGCAGCCATACACGGCATCACTCGACGACGACATTCGTTGTGGTGTGCAGTACCCCCGATACCGCCTGGATCTTCGAGATGATCGTGATCCCCAACGCGTTGATATCCGGCCCCTCCACAAAGGCGATGACGTCGTGCGGACCTGTCACAGCATACGAAAGCTTCACTCCGGGAATACCGGATACCTGCCTGGCCACGTCTTTGGACCGACCTGCCGCACACTCAAGAAAGACGAACGCACACACCGCCACTGTCATTCTCCTCCGTATTGGACTACAGGCACCACAGCCACACCTGTACAAGATCGCGCAACTGCACAATCGTCCATCTCTATAGTGTATCTAGCATCGTCAAAGCTACACTGCAACAAAAAAATAGCCGACAGCACACTGGAGCCGGAACTCACGATAGGCTACGAACCACTACCAACACTACGCCATACCTCTTGACAGGGAGGCGGTCTTCATGCGACTGTCCGGATACGACCGCATTGTTGTCTGATCTGTCACGCGTGACCTGTGAGGAATATATTTGTGAAACTGCCGACGCACCACACTGTCGACATACTGATGGCGCAGTTCCCCCGGGAGCGGACGTGGCTGCTGCCGGCATTGCAAGCGGCGCAGACAGCGGAGGGCTGGCTGAGTCCGGAAAGCCTCATGGTAGTCGCCCGGCACCTTCGGGTCCCTCACAGCGAGGTGTACGGGGTTGCAACCCACTACCCGGAGTTCCGCCTGACCAGGTCAGGAACCCACATCGTTCGAGTGTGTACGGGTGTGAGTTGCCGCATCCAGGGCGGTCTGACGCTGCTCCACACCCTGCAGGACCGCCTTGGGCTTAAGGCCGGCGAGACAGCATCGGATCATGGCGTCACCCTCGAAGAAGCCGACTGCCTGTTCAGGTGTTCGATGGCCCCCGTGATCGAGATAGATCGCCGCTGCTACGGACAAGTCGGCGTCGATCAGCTCGACAGATTGTTCGGCCGCGCCGCTCCCCCAAGATCTCGTGCACCCGTTGTCGCCTTCGTGAAACCGACCGGGAGTACTCCGCGAGCAGTGCTCGAACAACTCCTCACTCAATCGCACCCCCGTGTCGCCACAGAACTCAGGCTTGTGGTTGGTACTGGGAGTTGCGGTGAATCGGTCGGGGCCGATCTCCTTCTGGACCGACTGACAGAGGAGGTCGCGCACCAAGGGCTGGCCGCAACCGTTGTGGAAGGGGGCTGCAACGGGATGTGCTATGCCGCTCCCATTGTAGAGCTGTCCCGACCCGACTGGCCGAGAATCAGCCTCAAGCGGGTCGCGCCGGAACAGGTTCCCTCATTGATCGCCGCGCTGAAAGAGAATCGCCCGCCTGTGGAGTTCGACGCGGTGGCCTGGCAGGCGTCGTCATGGAACGGCATCCCAGGGCTCGATCGCGAACCGTTCCTTCGCGACCAGCATCGAGCCGTTCTAGAGCGTTGCGGTACAGTCGATGCAAACGATCTGATTGACGCATTGCGTCAGGGCAGCTACGCGGCCTTTGCTCGCATTCTCGAACAGGGTGATCCGATCGCCGTCATCAACGAGGTCCACGCATCCGGCCTGTCGGGGCGTGGCGGCGCGTACTTCGGCGCGGCACGGAAATGGGAAGCCTGCCGCAACGCAACAGGCAACCCTAAGTACCTCGTCGTCAACGGTGAGGAGGGCGAGCCCGGCATTTTTAAGGATCGTCACCTGATGGAAGGTGATCCCCACCGACTCCTGGAAGGGATCCTTCTCGCAGCCTTCGCCTCCGGCGCCGACCGCGGCATTCTCTTCATCAACGGCGAGGCTGACCTCTCCGCGCGTCGAATGGAGCACGCACTGCGATCTGCCGAGGCGGCCGGATTGCTTGGCGAGCGGATTCTGGGAAGCGACTTCTCCTTCCGGCTTGAGCTTCGACGTGGAGCGGGCGGCTTTATCCTTGGCGAAGAAACGGCGCTGCTGGAGGCCATCGAAGGCCGGCGCGCCATGCCCCGCCCCAAGCCGCCGTTTCCGGTGGAGGCCGGGCTGTGGGG
>PQAQ01000077.1 GCA_003105305.1 Candidatus Methylomirabilota bacterium | reverse complement strand
TCGCCTGTGCCCATGATCTGCCAGTTCGTGTCGGCCACCGGGATCAATTCGGCGCTTCCCGTCCAAGTCGCATTGTTCAAGTACCAGACAACATTAAAGCCCCCGGACCCGTTGTACCGCCAGAGAACATCGAGATTCCCATCCTTGTTGAAGTCGCCGGTCCCAACGATCTGCCAGCTTTGATCCGATACCCCGAGCAGGGCGGCACTCCCCGTCCAGGCCGCGCCTTCCATATACCAGACGACGTTTTCGCCGCTTAGGATATTCCGCCAGAGGATATCGGCGTGAGTATCATTATTGAAATCTCCCGTTCCGACGATCTGCCAGTTCAGATCGTTCACCGGAAGCAGTTCGGCGCTCCCAGCCCACTCTGCGCCATTCATGTACCAGACAACGTTATAACCCCCGGGTCCATTGTAGCGCCAGAGAATGTCGACGTTGGTGTCGTTGTTAAAGTCGGCTGTCCCGACGATATGCCAGTTCAGATCGCCCACAGGCATCACATCGGCCCCACCGAGAAGAATTGGGGCGGCGGCCAGGACGGCAGACGTATCCGAGAAGGCGTCTGGTTTGAGGGCCCGCTTTACTTGTCTTGGATCTGCGATCGTCGCCGGTGATGGCCCGACAAATCTTCCTCCCGCTTTCCGTGGGTCGTCGACAATGGCCGCGCCGGATATCCTGTCTTGCCCGGCGCCCATAAGCACCTGAGGATCTACTGTCAGCAGTTGGCCCGGTGGATTCGAGATCAGCCCAATCTCCCGCGGATCGGAGAGGGTCGCCTTGGAGGCTTTAATGCTTGTCGATCTGTCCCGCTGGCGACCGACCTCCATCCGGGCAACTATGACCGTCTGTGGCGACTCCGGTTGCTCGGAGGAGTCCCTGAGGAACCAAGCCCGGTTATATCCGCCCTCGCCGTAATACCTCCACAAGATATCTTCCTCCCCGTCTCGGTTGAAGTCCACCCGGATATGGGGGGTGATCGAAAAGTCCGCGTCCGATTCATCCCATACAGATCCCTGCGAGATCCGGATCCGGTAATCAGTCCCCGGGCCTATGTCAGAGCTTAACAAACAAGAAAAGGCTGCGGCGTTCGCCTCGGCCGTACCCATCGTTTTTCGATGGATGCCACCTTTATATAAGTCGACGGTCACAAGACCGCTCAGGTCCGTTTGGGTCCAGGTGACGGTAGGAGACGTTCCCACGTCCCAGGTCTCGCTGCCGTTGGGGCTAGTGACAGTGACCGTCGGCGCCGCCAGAACCATAAATATCGCATCACTCGTATCAACGGGGCTGCCGTTGGTCCCGCTGACCCTTATCAGGCATGTCAGAGAGGGAGGATTCGGGACGGTCCAATCAAAACGCCCGCTATTCGGCGTAGAAGCGATGATCTCCGCGAACGTGCCGCCGCCGTCGGTCGAATACTCGATCTTGATCCCGCCGACGATCCCGGAGGTCGCCCACTGAATGGGCTGGATGCTGCCAGCGGTCCAGGATTCTCCCCCGTTGGGCGACATCACGATGATCGAATCCACGATGCTTTCCGGCGTAACCGTCGTTAACTTCGCATTGTTGTTCTTGTCAGCCTCAACAACCCAATTTTCTTCATCAACGACGACATGAACGGGATAAGCCAACAACGACAAGCCTGAAACGTCCCATTCTACGGTCACATCTCGAAATTCGTTTTTCGCTAGCTCTGGAATGTAGCGTTCGCTGATCAGCGGGCCTGAACTTGATCCCTGTCGAAACTTAACCCTGACGGGCTGACTGGAAGGGATTGCGCCCATATTCAGTATCCTCGCTGTTAACAGGACCTTGTCAGCCCCAAGCCATTCCCAGTTCACTCCGTTAATCGCCAGGTCCGGCTTTACGATCTCGATGCTCAGGGTATTATTCCCTCTAAAGCCTGCATCGAAATTGCTCGCAGGATCTATCACTGCATAGATCGTCAAGGGAAGATAGGGAGAACCCATATCTGGGACCTTCCATAGAATGGAAACGTCCGCTGTATCGCCTGGTCTAAAGATCGAGGGAGTGGCCGCTTCCCCGATGATATTGCCAAGCAAAGGATCCCCGAGATAAAAGGCCACGGGGACGCCGGCGGCCGTCTCGTCCCCCGTGTTCGTAACGGTCACGGTCAGGGTCACCCCAGCGCCCGGTTCGGGATTCAGAGGAGACGCCCGGAGGCTGAGGGGGCTGAGCGCCAGGTCTCTTCCCATGACATACTCAAGGACGTAAAGGTCCGTGGTCCCGGGCTGCGGGATGTCGAGAGTGACCATCTTGCCGTTGGCCGCCATACGGTTCAAGGGCGTTGTTGATATTGGGGTCCGATCGTAGGCGGCAACGAGGTCGTTCGCCCCGTTGAAAGCGACGGCGACATTTCGTTCAACCTCGGGGTCGAAGGTGATCTGGTGTGGAGAGGAAGCCCAGGTTTGGTAAGCGGGATCATAGAAGATGACTCTAAGGTCGGAATTATACTCGGCGGGTTCTGTCCAAATGAGCGCGATCCTCCCGGCGCCCGATACCGCCATCTTGAAGTCCGCCAGGTTCGTCGAGAACTCGTCCGTCAATATCACCGTCGGCGGGGCGAAATCCAACGAGCACGAGAGCTCGTTTCCTCTCATCCAGACGAGGACCGTACTCCCCGATGGATCGAAGGCCACCTTTGGATTGACATCAGGGAGGATGTCTTCGGTAAATCTTGTCAGGGTCCCCCAGGCCCCGCTGCTATAGGTCAACCGGTAGATTTCGTTGTCGGCCACCGTCGCCGCGTCTCCGTCCATATCAAGGCTAAGGACGATGTGGCCAGTGGTCCCGTTATAGGCAAGACTGTACTTGAGGATCCCTAATGGAATCTGGGCCGCCACTTGGGGAATACTCCAGGCGGTTCCGTTGTAAAGACTGAACCAGAGCGTGTTAGGCGCGCTCGGCGATCCCCGGAGGTCATTCCCTTCGTTGGAGATCCAGGTCAGCATGACATTCGACGGCGACGGCCCGGAGATCAAGGGGCTTCCGTCGAGGTATCCGTTATCGGTCAGGCGCTGCGCAGGCTGCCATTGGCCCGATATCGGATCGAATGCGGAAGCCGAGATCTCAAGATCCGCCACCATATCCTCGAACGTAGCAGTATCGGAATGGACGATCTTCTCGTCTTCCCAGACCGCCAGGGCGTTCGCCCCATCGAACATCAGATGTTGCGGATGGAAGTCCGCGGTCCCATCTTCCCCGAGTTTTACGGGCGCGCTCCAAGCGGATCCGTTATAGATCGAGAACATCGCGGCCGTCCTATTGATCGCGAGCCGGGCGGGATCATCCTGAAGCCACGTCAATCCGAGTGAACCCGCGCCATAGCAGAGACAGGGATCGGAATAAGGATAAATGGACTGTTGCAGCGGCGCACTGGAGATCTGGGGAGAGAGCCGGCCTTCCGACGTAGTGCAGGGCTTCATGACGGGACTGTTCAAGAATCGTCCCGGCTCAGAGGTCCTGAGGTAATCCCTGGAGATGGCCTTGGGCTTCACTGGACCCGGCTCATCGACGATGGAAGCTTCCCCTGTTCCCTCATTCATTGCCCAATCCCAGCCCATCAATTCAACTTCCCATTCAAAAAGAAACGCATGAGCTGAAAAGCCGGCGTTTATGTAAATATTCGCGTCATGCAGATGGGGAGTCTCGGGATATCGAGCCAGGAATTCACCGCCTCCCCCTATCCACCCCTCGACCGCAAGGTGCCTGTTAATTCCAGCGCCCAATGATCCGCGGACGTACGGATAGAAGTTCAACTCCCCGTCCAAGTCCACACGATATAAATCGTGGACTCTCAACAGCGCATCCATGGACAGATCAAAGGTCGCCTTGGCATACATCGGGATCGGGATGGGTGCGGCCCACCAAATGAATGGCCAGCTTCGTTCGATTTCGAATTCCCCGCTCAAGCCCAAATACCCGTCCCACTGATATCTGCATTCAGAGGGGGAATACTGTCCGGACACATGGATTCGCGGGGCCAGAGTGAACTCGAACCCTGCCATCTTTCCTTGAGCCCAGGATTTCTCCTCCTTTTTCATTTGAACAGGATCAACGTCAATATCGACTTGGCCGCTACTCTCTACTTTGATCCCGATACGCGGCAGTACGCTAAAGCTGAATCCCCTCTTTCCGAACAGCGGGATATCCTGAGGGATAATGTTATCACCGAGATCCAGGTCGATGAGTTCGAGTTGGCTCCATGCCGATTCATAATAGAAACTGGATACTCTATCGTATCCCATGAGCAAGAAGCTCGACGGAACCCCGGGCATAACGGTGAAATCGGCATTTTTGATCTCCGATTGGGAGCCATCCGCGCTGATCGCCACGGCTCTTAGGGTTTGGCAAGGAATGAAATCGGTCCCCATATTGAATACGCGAGAAGCTGTGTCCCCCTCTGTGGGGACATCATATTGTTGCTCACTGGAGGTGATGAATCGCACCTTACCGGGGGGATGCCCGCCCCAATATACGTGCGCTGTATAGGTGACAGAAAAAGGGACGCCTTCCAAGTAGTAAACGAAACCCCCGTACTTGGAGGTTAATGAATCGATGAAGAAATCACCGCTTAGGGATTGGGTCATAAAGAAGTTTCTGGTGATCGTGCTGGAAATCGAGATCCCGACTGTGCCCGTCAACGAGCTGTAGTTGGCCGCAGAGATCATAAACGAGTACTCGCCCGGGCTGAGGTTCGGGATTTCGTAAAGGCCGTTTTCGTCGGTCGCGACTTGGGGATAATCGCCCAATGAAACGACGGCGCCGGATATGCCCACCTTCGTCGCTAAGTCCAATACGGACCCCACGAGCTTGGAGGGAAGCCCCATTGTAATGATGGCCGTATCGCTGAACGAATCGCCGTAGGCATTGCTCACCTTCACCCAATATGATGAGGAGGAGGTTGAATTGAGCACGGCATAGCTGTTCGAGGTCGCGCCGCTTATGGGCTCGGAAGTATCCCCGGATGCTCCTCGGTACCATTGAAAGGCCAAAGGCTCGGTTCCCGAGGCTTCGACGTACAGCAAGACCGTTTGACCGCTGTTGATGAACTGGGACAGAGGCTGTACCGTTATTGACGGGGGAAGCTCATTGACGACATTGACGGCGACTTGGTCTTCGGTAACATGTTCTAAGGAATTATATCCGGCAACTTTGATTGTGTGCGCACCAAGCAAGCCAGTTGTGTTCCAACTGAAAGAATAGGGATAAGTGGTATCGGTGGCCATCAGGACGCCGTCAATGTAGGCCTCGACTCGAAAAATGCCCTTAGGATCGAATGTATCAATCTGGATCTGGACTACGCCACTTACGGTCGCGCCGTCTGATGGGGATGTAATGCTGACGGCAGAATTGGAATAGCTGATCTTGGCTACGAAAGCGTCATCCAATCCCCCATTGTATGTGAGGTCCGGCCCGACCATCACGGGAAATGCTGCCGAATTGAAGGCCCGCTGGCCAGCGACATAGGCATTCCCCTCGACATCGACGGCGACGGCCAGTCCAGAGTCATTCGACGTGCCTCCGATATACCCGGCGTAAACGAGTTCGGTGCCATACGCATTGACCTTGGCCACAAAGGCGTCGGAGCCGCCATTTTGGGTGAGATCAGGGCCCTCCTTGACCGGGAAGGAAGATTCCGGAGCTTGAGTCGTTCCCGCGACATAGGCGTTGCCCGAGCGGTCGACAGCTATAGAGTTCCCCGTATCGGCTCCCATACCTCCGATGAATCCGCAATAAATGAATCTGTCCCCGGTTGGCGCTACCTTCGCCACAAAAGCATCCTGGGAATAAACAATATCGTTGTAAGTTAGGTCCGGACCAACAACTCGAGGAAAATCTGGCCAAGATGCCGTATATCCGGTCACATAGGCACATCCGCTTGTATCGACGGCAATCCCATACCCCCCGTCGACGTCCTCCCCGCCGATATAACCACAATAATCAAGGGCGGATCCTGAAGCATTGACCTTTGCCACAAAAGCATCGTAATAAAGGGGATCGCGCGTCAGCACGGGCCCCACGAGGACGGGGAAGCTTTCAGGGAACGAATAGGTTTCCCCTGTGACGTAGGCATTTCCGGAGCCGTCGACGGCTATGCCGAAGCCTTTGTCGGTGTTCGATCCGCCGATATAGCCGCAATAATCGAGAGTCGCGCCAGAAGCGTTGACTTTTGCCACGAAAACATCCTGGAGTCCATTGTGCGTCAGGTCGGGGCCTACAGTCACAGGAAACGTGGATTGCGTCGAACTGGTACTCCCCGTAACATAAGCGTTCCCGGAGGAATCTATGGCGATCTTTGAGGGCTCATCCACTCCGGACCCACCAATAAAGCCACAATAGATCAAGGCCGTCCCCGAGGCGTTCACCTTGGCTATGAACCCGTCCGTGTTGCCGTTGCTGGTCAAGTCCGGTCCGACGATTTCGGGAAACGAAGCTTGGGTGGATGTTGTAGTTCCAGTTACATAAGCCTGCCCCAGGGAATCCACGGCAATACCGCGACCGGTATCGATACCCCCGCCCCCGATGTACCCACAGTAAATGAGGGCCGTGCCAGAAGCGTCGATCTTGGCGACGAAAGCATCATAGAGTGCGCCGCCATAAGTAAGGTCCGGGCCGACCGCGACAGGAAACGTCGTCTGGGTTGAGTCCGTTGACCCGACGACATAAGCACTTCCCGTCTCATCGACAGTGATGGCATTGATGTAATCTCCGTCTCCTGATCCGCCGATATACCCGCAATAGACGAGAACCGCCGGGTCGATAACGAGCGTCCGGCTGCCGTCATACTCTCCCAAAGTGAATCCATACAAAACGGTCGCAGCCTCTGGCATTTCCTCTCGGCCGGAGCCGGCTGTTGCCAATTGGCTTGGCCGTTCAGATTGGATTTGGTAGTTAATGTTGACTTCTTTTCGCTCGGCACCGAATTCCTGAAAAGCAAGCGGGATATCGTCGGTGAAGCTTCCCGCAGGGGTCTGAACTTCAAGCCGGCCTTCCCTAGTCAAGGATACCCTCTCCGCTCCTCGATAGGCTAGCTTGATCTGGGAAGGATCAGCGCCGGGATGGACTACGAACTCGTATTTCATACGATCGAAAGTTCCATAGTAGAGAAGGTCAATTCCTGGCCACAGGTCCCTATAAGCGACCTTGGAAAAGGCAGGAAGCCCTGCGTTCCACTCATCGGACTTTCCCCTGAAGTAAGAGATGATCGCGCCGGACCTCTCCAATCCGACGGGATACACTTTCTTGTTCGAGCCTACGAAATCGAGCTTCACCACCCAACGGGTCTCATAATCAGAGGATCTGGGATCCTCGGGCCCTATCTTCGCGTTGCCCTCCCCCCCCACCTTTCCTTTTTTAATGGCGATTGTCAGCCCGTCCGAGGTGAAGTAGATCGTTTTATCCCGACCCTGGACATAAAACGCCACTTGTTCTTCCATCTGTCCCTGGTTAGGGATGAACTGCAAAGGTATCCTTCCAAAATCGGCGTCAAGGCGTGCGGGCGTGGGGGACTCGACTGCGGGCAACGCTAAAGAACCCCCTGGCCGTTGCTGGTTCCCGCCCGATACCTGCAGGCCTAAGAAAATCATTAAGGCCCCGGCTAGAAAACGCGTTATGCTCTTCATTTCCCCCCCCATTATGTCGATTCTCATCGCAACATCGGCATAAAGGCCCCGTAAAAAGCACAGAGAGATAGCCTTAGAGTCTTTCCAAACAAAGACATTTGGTTCCCTACCCTCTAACTACATGCCGATTATCAGACAGGCCAATTGGGGCTGTCAAGAGGATTCTTGTGGGGGACTTCCACCCACTTTTTCCAAGGATCGAAGAGCCTAGCTCCGATCCCGTCGTTGTGATAGTCCATGGTCCCCGCGATCTGCTAGCTCATCCTAAGCCCATGAAAGCGGCTGACGAGCCCGGCCTTCGCCCTCAGTTACTACGGACTGAAGAGGTCTCTAAGCCCTAAATCGATCTGAACAACCCTAATTGTCCGGCTTTATTCCAGCCCCATGATATCTTTGCGATTGGGTGGGCTTTTCTCTCCCGACAGGCCCGTTCACCAAATCCTGCAGCCGGGCACGAGTTTCCAGGTCGTGTCCGGCACCTGGAGAAGATCGCCGCTGCCGGTCCATGTCGCCCCGTCCATGTACCAAATGCAGGTGGAACCGGTCCACTGATAGCGCCAGAGGATATCGACCCTGCCGTCTTTGTTATAGTCGCCGGTGCAGGCGATCTCCCAGCTCAAGTCCTCTACCGAGATCAACCCTGCGCTCCCTATCCAGGTCGCATCGTTCATGTACCAAACGACGTTATAGCCGCCGAATTGGTTATAACGCCAGAGGATGTCGACATGACCGTCGTTATTGAAATCCCCCGTTCCGGCTATCTCCCAGGCCGGATCCGACACGCCGAGCAGGACCGCGCTCCCGATCCATGTCGTCCCATCCATGTACCAGACGACGTTAGAGCCGTCGCCGGTATTGCGCCAAAGGATATCGGCATGAGTGTCATTGTTGAAATCCCCGGTCCCTACGATCTCCCAGGTGAGATCGGCCACCGGGAGGAGTTCGGCGCTCGCCGCCCAATCCGTCCCGTTCATGAACCAGACGACATTCGAACCGCTGGACATGTTGCGCCATAAGATGTCGACATGGGAATCATTGTTGAAGTCCGCCATCCCCACGATCCGCCAGTATACGTCGGCCACCGGCAGTAGATCGCCGCCGCCCAGGAGGACCGGCGTCGAAGCTAGCTTCATATCGGGGCCTGCGGCGACATTCATGCCGGAGCTCACCTGCCTCGGATCGGAAACGCTCATCTTTAAGGGCTCGGAGACCGCCCCCCCTGCTTTCCGGGGGTCGTCGATCTTTTTTGAGCGTGACAGTCTCTTCGCGACCCCCATGGGATCGGGGGTACTCTTCGGGGATGTCCCCTTCGCCCGGCTCGACCGCCCCCCCATCGCTTGCTCGCTCATCAGGGCCTTCTTGCCTCCTCTGGTCCCGGGGAGCAGACCAGTTGAATCGGCGACAGGACGTGGAGCGGTCGCCGTGCCCAACGCAAGGCTCGGACCTTCAGAGTTCGTTAGGTACCAGGCTCGGTTGTAGCCTCCTGTGCCGTAATACCGCCACAGGATGTCTTCCTGCCCGTCCCCGTTGAAGTCCTTAAGGACGGCGCCGACGCGCGACCGGCCTGAGTCGGGATCGATCATCAGGGAGGACACATCCACCGCTTCGAAGGCGCTGCCTGGAATCTGGGAGAGCTGATGGAGATCGTCATTATCCCAGCGCTCGTCCGGGGCGCCCGAGACAAACCAGGAGGATCCGTTGTCGGCCAGGATCATGCCGTACTTCTTCAGGGCTGTAAGGATGACCTGGACCGCCGGGGCGAAGCCCGAGCAATCATAATCGGCCTTGAGCCGGAAGCGCTGGCCCATCGGGGGGTACTGCGAGCCCGTGAGGGAGGAGGCGTAGTGGCGCGCCGGCCAGATATATGCCCGGCGAGTCTGGGGCGCCGTGAAGCGGAGAGCATGCCGGATCTCTCCGGAAGCGACCTCGTCGTAGCGCACGAGCCCGGCCAATACGGGCAGACCGGCGGCGTCTGCGGAGGTCCAGCCATCCGGCCGCAAAGCGTTGGACCGGAGGTCGAAGACGGCCCCGGAGCTGGCCTGCCAGCTCCCATCGATCAGAGGCCGGGCGTTGAACAGCTCGTAGAGAACACAGTTGTCCTGGTCTACGACCAGAACATGGCGGTCGCCGGTGCTGTCGGGGCCCCCTTCGATCGGGGCATCGGGAGGAATGGGATAGGGGCCGGGGTCGCTCTCATCGGCATAATCAAACGCCACGGCGACGCGCGCCTGAGTGCCTGGTACCGCAACGAACGGAATCCCGATCGGCCCTCCGTCCCAGGTGCCGGAGCCAAAGTCGGGGTGCACGGTCTTATTGGCGCCAATGGTGTTGACATAGGCAGCCGAATTTGGGTCGAGCGGCAGCGTATCCACAGGCACGTTCCAGATGTTGTCGTAAGGAAAGACAGGGCAACCGGCGATGGCACTGGCAAAAACCCTATCTGGCTCGCCATTTAAATAAATCCGCTGCCCTGAGAATGGGCTATGTGCGAGGAGAACAAAGATCAGGCCGAACGCCAGGATCGAGCGTGTGATCCAGCCGACATTTCTAGGAAGAAGCAAAGGTGAATGTCTCATCGGATAACAATCCTCTGCAGTTGATTAGTTAATCAGGACTGCTAACCATGCATCTCCTGTCCAACGTCATTCATGGAGTGCCCCCGGACATCCGTTTCGTTACGTTTTCGGCTTTCCCCTTGCCTGAGTGCCCGGATAATATCGCCTAATTATTTCCACGTCAAGCAAGTACGCAACGGCGATCGAAGCCACTTGAAAAGTCGCCAGGGCGAAACACGCGCCAGCCATGAGCCCTATTTTCCGGTCCCGGACTTCTTCTTGGGTATGCCTTTTCCGGATGCCGTTCCCTGTCCGGCCTTGGGGACAGCGCCAGTTCCCCGGCTGACACCGGATCCCGATGATACGCCCGGCGCCGGTGGCCTCTCGGGAAGGAACGGCGGATAGATGCCATGTCCGAAAGGCCAAGGGAATGGACAGGGGGTCAAAACAAACCCGAATTCGGCGCCGCCTTCGGGGCCGGGTTCGCAGAATCCGGCTATTTGGTCAAAATCGTTGATATCCGTGAGCACCTGTTCTACGCCCATTTGAATTTGAACTTGAATTGAATCCGTCGCATCAAGAAAAGACCATCCGTCGTCGATACGGCCAACCAGATTCCCGATATTGTTTATGCCGTAAATCTCACTCATTAGGCTTGTCTCATAAGTATTCGATAAGCTATCAAAGATGAATCCTCCCCCCTCGGGTGGGACCCCATATCCGGCAATTTTGCCGCTATCATTGATACCTTCTACAAAAAGCCCGGGTAGAGCTATGGAAAGATATTCCCCCCCACGGTATAGAAAGTTGAGCGATACACCAGGATCGGGTTCCGGCGCTGGGACATAGTAGATACCAACGACATGGCCAAGATTATTGATAGCTTCCGGCCATGTGGGATAATCGGCCATATTCAGGGGCGAAAAGATCCCGTATTGATAAATGAAACCCTGGGATTGTTCACTCTCACAAACGACTTGTCCCAGATCGTTTATTCCGGCAGGGTATCTATTGTCGCCAAGCCATTCGTAGCCCGTATGGTGGTCATAGATGAAGCCAATATCGCCAACGTCACCACCGTCATCATATGTGCCCACAACTTGTCCCACGTTGTTGATCCCGTCAAGGAAGATCGCCGTTGCGGCACCCGACAGGATTTTAGTGACCACGAACATGCCCTGGGTCGGCACACCGGCGAG
>PQAQ01000076.1 GCA_003105305.1 Candidatus Methylomirabilota bacterium | reverse complement strand
GAATGACGTTACGGGTATTTTTGAAACTACGTACTAGTGTAGCCGCAATAATCAGACTTTTTCGCCAATGCGATGAGACTTGCAGCCGCTACTGGTCAGTATAGCAAAAGCGCCTTAGTATGCCTCGGACTTGTTCTACCGGGAGGGTGCGCCGCAGTCAGCGGTTCGACCTTCTCCCGCCCATCGAGGACTCCGGTCATGGAAGAGCGTGATGCGACCATTAGCTGTTTCTTCCTACTCAGGCAGGTACGCGCGCGTTCGGGTAATCCTATCACATATGTTCGATCCATGTAAGTTCTTGTCAAAAGGTGTGCGACAAAGCTGGCCCTGGCTTGTGGCGGAAGCGCCCGATGGGGTAAGACAATGGGGAAGTGTGTGCCGATCGAGAAGTTGTGGGTTGTCTCGGGCGCCAGCCGGCTCAAGTTATTCGGGCAACAGGTCGATAACGGGATATGGAAGCCGTGTATCCTGCGACATAGTGCAAACAGGGGCAGGACCGATCGGCAAGCCTGATGTACTGCTGGAGGAGTCACACGGTTCAGTTCTCTTGGAGTAGAAGAAAGCTCACGTTGCGCCGAGGGAGTTGAAACCGAGCCATCAGCTTCAGGTTGGAACGTATCTGATACCGTGCAAGGCGGATCCCAAGGTATACCGCCGTCCGGAGTGCGGGATCGTGCAATACGTCGATCCACAGGGGTAGTTTTTTATGAATGCGTACTTCAAGGCTCTGAACAGCGAGACCATGCGACAGCCGGTGATCGAGACGGTACAGGCGATTCGGTGGGCCTTGCGCGTTGGGGAGGAGGTGCATTGGGATCACTGCGTCGCGGCGAAGTGCCGGAAGTGCAACGTCAAGGCGGCATGGGGGGAGGCAAGACATAGCGGCGCCATAGCCGGTAGAGAAGGAGGGCGTTTCATGAAAAAGCATGGTGGAAGATGGTCGATTGGTGTGTTGGTCGTGGGATCGCTGGTGGCAACCGCGTGCGCATCCAGCGGACCTCCGGTCGTTTTGCAGTCTGGTCAGGCGGTGCAGGTCACAAATGTCCTGGCGATCGATCGGGCCGACCAGCGCACTGAGCGTGCCGGACCGGTCGCCGCGTTAGCGCCCATCAAGTGCGGTAAGCTGGCTGGGGCGCCGGAAGGTCGGATGACGGTTGAGGAGGTCAGGCGCATTCTGAAAGGCGGTCGCAATCTCCAGGGAAGAGACTTGAGCGGCTTGAGCCTCGTGGGGCTCAATTTTCAGGGGACTGACTTAAATGGTGCGAACCTGCGGGGGACGGATCTGCGCGACGCTAATCTGCGCGGGGCATGTCTTGAACGAGCCGATTTGCGTGGTGCGGACCTGCGGTCAGCCGATTTGAGCAAGGCGTGGCTGTATCGAGCGGTTCTTGAGGCGGCAAATCTGGGAGGCGCGATCTTGGAGGAGACCGATCTCAGCGAAGTCAAGGCGTTTCAGGTGTTTCTAGCGGCCGCCCGCGCGCATCATGCTGACTTTCGACGAGCGGATCTTGCGCAGGCCACCTTAATTGGGGCGGATCTCACTGAGACTAGAATGACCGACGCGAACCTAGTGAACGCCGATCTGAGCATGGCGAGGCTGCGTGGGGCGAATATGAGTGGGGTAGTGTTACGCGGTGCAAAGGCACACAGGGTATCCCTGTCCGGGGTGGATGTACGCGATGTGGACGTTGATGAGGCCGATTTGACGGGCACAAATCTTCGAGACGCGCAGAATGTTGAGAGACTGAAAAACGTGGGAACGGTAAAAGGGGCGGCGAACGGTGTGGTAGCGCCGGTCGTGTACCGAGAGGCTCTTCACATTCAGTAGGAGGCGAGCACGGTGCGTTTGCGATACTTCGGCGGTATAGTTACACTAGTTATGCTGGCGCTGCTGGGCCAAGGGTGCGCGACCATGATTCATGGGAGCAGGCAGGAAGTTATGATCTATTCGGATCCGCCGGGCGCGGTTATGAGCATCGAAGGCTTTTCCGCAAGGACGCCCGCGAAGGTCTCCCTAGCTCGAGTCAGGGACTATGTTGTCACGATCGAAGACGAAGAATACGGGCGTGGGCAAGCCATGATCACCAGAAGTTTCAACGGTTGGTCGACGATTCTTGGCAATATTCTGTGGCTGTTGCCGGGAGTCGTGCTGGATCTGGGTACTGGAGGGGCCTGGACGCTTGAGCCACAGAACGTCAATGTGAGATTGGGTGAGTATGCAAGGGCGACACGGGCAGCTTGGTAATTGCCCGTCAACACAACAGACATTCAGGAGGTAATCGATGTAAATGCTGCGGCGGTCGATGCTGGGAATAGCCCAACCGGCTTCGGGGTTCTCTGGCGCTGGTTCGTTTTCGAACAGCTTAACCGCTTAAAGAAACTCGAGAAACTGGTCACGGGTAAGGCCGGCTTGTTTGAGGATTGCCAGAAGAGTCCCTCGCTTCAGCGCTCGGCGGTGGAAAGGAACGGTAACGATGCCGGGGCGCCCCGGGTGTCGGTAAAAACGGTGGGACCCGGTAGAATGGTCAAGAAAAAATCCTACGCGCTCCAGGATCCGAATGACATCTGTCGGGGTCGCTGCGGGCAGGCGACTCATGAGCCCGAGAAGCTCACCAAGATCCGCTCGGTGATGGGTTCTCCCTGTTCAATCGGGATGGCCTCACCGTGCTTCCTAAGGCTCTCGATATATCCCCGGATGGCATCCTCGGCCATCGCCCGTGCTTCCGCAAGCGTGTCGCCTTCAGTGACGAGTCCGGGGAGGACTGGGACTGTGACCACGTAGCCCCCTTCTTCGGCTGGCTCGTACACCACGGTATAGCGATACTCGACGTCTGCCAATGCGGTCCTCCTGTCAGAGGAGCGGAGTGGGGAGGTCGGAGGAGCCCATCAGATAGCGGTCGATGGCGCGGGCGGCGCTGCGACCCTCGGCGATGGCCCAGACGATGAGCGACTGGCCGCGCTGCATGTCGCCGGCGGTGAAGACGCCCGGCACGCTGGTCATCCAGTTGTCGTCCCGCCAGACGTTGCCGCGATCGGTCAGTCGAACGTCAAGCTCGGTCAGCAGTCCGCTGCGCTCCGGGCCCAGGAATCCCATCGCCAGCAGGACCAGGTCCGCTTCCAGCTCGAACTCGGTTCCGAGAACCGGCGTGAAGCTCATCCGGCCGTTTTCGTTCGCCATCTCGACCCGGTGGGCGTGTAGTGTAGTGACCTGGCCGTTCTCTCCAGAGAAGCTTGTCGTCGAGACTGAGAACTCACGCATGCCGCCCTCCTCGTGTGCGGACGACGTTCTGAAGATAACCGGCCACTGCGGCCAGGGGTTGCCGGGCGCGCGGGTGTCGGGCGGACGCGGCAGCAGCTCGAACTGATGAACGGAGAGGGCGCCCTGCCGGTGGGCGGTTCCGAGACAGTCGGCGCCCGTATCGCCGCCGCCGATGATGACGACGCGCTTGCCGGCGGCTGAGATAAAGGTCTCGTCGGGGACCACGTCACCCTGGCAGCGGCGATTCTGAAGCGTCAGATATTCCATGGCGAAGTAGATCCCTCGCAGCTCGCGTCCGGGGATCGCCAGATCGCGCGGTATGGTCGCCCCTCCGGCCAGCAGGATGGCGTCGAACTCGCGCCGTAACTCCTCAACCGGCACATTTACGCCCACGTTGGCGTTGGTCCGAAACCGGATCTCCTCGTTCTGAAGCTGGTTCAGCCGCCGATCCAGGACCCGCTTCTCCAGCTTGAACTCCGGGATGCCGTAGCGGAGCAGGCCGCCGATCCGGTCGGCCCGCTCGAAGACCGTCACCCAGTGGCCGGCCCGGTTGAGCTGTTGGGCCGCTGCGAGCCCTGACGGACCTGAGCCGACGACCGCGATCTTTTTGCCGGT
>PQAQ01000075.1 GCA_003105305.1 Candidatus Methylomirabilota bacterium | reverse complement strand
TCAAGGGAACCGGACTCGGGTTGAACGTGTCGTATGGCATCATCAGAGGACACCACGGCGAGATTACCGTGGAGAGCCAAGTCGGGCATGGCACGACCGTGTCGATCAAGTTACCGATTGCCCCTGAACTCCAATCGGCCCCGCAACAACAACCGACTCCATCTGCCAGGCCCGGATCGATCCTGGTGATCGATGATGACGACATGATCCGCGAACTCCTCTGCGAACTCCTCCGCACGGCCGGGCATACGGTCGGTCAAACCGGGAGTGGCCGGGAAGGAATCCGACTTTTCCAGCAGGGGAGTTTCGATCTGGTTCTGACCGACTTGGGGATGCCAGAGTGTAGCGGGTGGGAAGTTGCGTCGGCCATCAAGAAGATCGCGCCCCATACCCCTATCGCCCTGATTACCGGGTGGGTGCTTGCGCTTGACCGGGGAAAGCTTAAAGAGGCCGGGGTTGATCTGGTCCTGAATAAACCGTTCCAGGTCGCCGAGGTGATGGCGCTCGTCGTCGAGGGGCTGGAGTTGCGTAAAAAAATCTAGCCGAGCAGGCGCAATGGCCCACTCGGCCAGATTCCTGCCACGTCGTGTCAATGAACCCGCTTGACCAGCCATTCTGAGATGATGGGCCAGATCTCCCGCTGGGCCGGGCGGCTCGTCATGATCCGCGCATGACTGTAATCTTCGGCATACCCTTCAGATTTCGCGCAAAATACCATCTGCTTATCCTGCCCCCCTAACGCATGGTAGAGCCGCCGACATCCCTGATATGGAGCAATGAACCGGTCGCCTCCTCCAGCAAGACAGAGCGCGGGAACCTCAACCCTGCCGATTCCGTCAAGGTAGTCAAAACCATCATGACCGGTCCAACGACCGCTCCAGTTCCAGCGGAACCACTGGTTCATCACATCGCGGAATTCGTTCTGCGGTCCCAGTTTGAATAACGGTCCCGGCGCATAGCCGATAAGATTGTTGCCGACGGCGCTCAGGGCGATCTTCGCCCAGCCAGACCAGGTCACCCCCGCATCCGTGGCCTGACTGGCCAGCGTCACGATTCCCTTGATCTGTGCACCGGCCTCAGGATGTCGCGCCAGGTACATCAGAGGCACAAGACCGCCCCCGCTGTGCCCAACCCAGAACAGTTGTTCCTGCTGTGTATGTTGCCGTACGGCGCCGAGCGCTGCCGGCACATCGAACTCGCTGAACCGCTCAAAGTCGGGGTGAACCGGCCCAACGCCGCTTCGCCCGTGGCCTCGGAGCTCCAGGATCCAGCAGTCAAAGCCGTTGTCAGCAAGGTACGTACCCAGCCTCATGCACGTGTGGGCGTTTGAAAAGGTCCCATGGGTGAGCAAGACGGGAGCATCGTGCCGGACTTCGTCGCGGATCCGCAGCAGTGAGAGTTCAACCTGATCGTTGGTCAGCTTCCGATACCATGTGGGTTCGGCGGGTCGGCGTCGCCGTGGCGCCACGAATCGACTATCAGGAATGACACTGCAAGACCCGTCCTCCAGCCCCGTGCCAGGAATTGAGGCCGGCATCACCGGTTCCTGTTGACCGGTATCGTGGTGAGGTAGTGACCGCACCAATGACAGCACATCGTCCTGTACACGCGGCGCTGTCGAAGAGATGCCCTTCCTCATCTCCTCGGTCCGCTCGTGCGCGAGCAGGCCCTGTATCAAGGGGGTATAGAACACCCCATCGCCTATCAGCGTGACCTTCTCGCGGTCGATCTCGACCCACCGCTTCTCAGCGAGCGCCTGCCAGATATCGGCATACTCTTCAAGCAGATCCAGACCAAAGATCTTTTTGTACAGGCGCAAGTCCGCGCTCATCCCCTGAAGCGTCTGAAAGAGCCAGGCGAGCCGGAGATCCTTGCTCGTGTAGCGGAAACCTCGTTCAATCGGAAATCGACTCTCGTCAAGTCTCCCGAAATAGTCTCCCACCTTCAGAGAGTTCATATAGGTCCAACCCGGCATCTCAGGGGTCCCAAGGAAGTACGATACCCCGGCGAACCCCCAGCCCCACATGTCATACCCGATGATCCCGTGCTCCTGATCGTATGTGAAGAACCGACGCATGTGCTCTTCGAAGCGGAGTTCACCTGTTTGGTCGGCGGACGGCTTCTCCCAGTCGTAGGCGGTCACCTGTCGATATCCATAGCCCTCCAGGAACTGCTTGGCAGCATGATACATCTCGAGGTTCTGCTCGGTCGAAGGAAGTTCGTTGCGACGGTGGCGCGCGAAATCGGTCCGACCGGCCACATTCAATTCGTAATGTGTAATATGACGGACGCCCGTACGAACTATCG
Organism: Candidatus Methylomirabilota bacterium; assembly: GCA_003105305.1. Classification (GTDB taxonomy): domain Bacteria; phylum Methylomirabilota; class Methylomirabilia; order Methylomirabilales; family Methylomirabilaceae; genus Methylomirabilis. Next base: position 1,279 of record PQAQ01000075.1, on the reverse strand, counting down.
CATCCAGATCCTTCAACATCAACGCCATCGTCTGCCGCGGCCATCCGAAAATCAGATCAACGCTGCTTCTGAGCCCCAGCTCCTCGCACCACTCCAGCGTCTGAAACGCATGTTTGGCCTTCTGCTTCCGTCCGCTTATCTTGATCATCTCGTCATCGAGTTGCTGCACACCCATGCTGATCCGGTTGATCCCGGCCGCCTTCATTGCAGCCAGCTTCTCCCTGGTAAAAAGCTGCGGAATCCCCTCCAGCGTGATTTCAATATTCGCAGGAATCGTCGGGAAGACCCCTCGCACGATCTCCATGAGCCTATGGTAATCGTTCGGTCTGTAGAGGTTCGATGTTCCTCCTCCAAAATAGATGCTGACGGGCTCTTCTTCTCCGACAAATTGTTGATACCGTCGCCCCTCCGTCTCCAAATACATCAAATACGCATCAAGTTGATGCTGCCCCTGATACTGTTCGCTGGGAAACAGGCAGTAGCCGCACCGTTCGGGATTGGTGGGAAGGCAGTAGGGCGTGCCGACATACACGTTCAGCCGCTTTGGTATGGCCGCGCTTGCCAGCCGTCGCTCGATCATCACCTCTTTGACCGACACATCCCGATCAAGCCAAAAGAGCGGAGAGGGATGGGCATGCAGGACCCTGTTGCTCTGTCGCCGCGTCCGCTGCTTCTCGATATAGTCGTGTACCTGCTTGGCCTGATTGCTGCGAGTCGTCTGACCATTTGGGCTGCTCATGGCGCTTCCTCCTTTTGCGTGGCCCGACCTCCAATCTGGAGGATCGGGGATGGCCGGCCCGGCCCTGTCCGGGTTCGGAACGGAGCCCTCCAGCGTGTACCGTGTTGAGTAGTGTTATATGGTCAATAATAATAATGGATATAATACTATGTCGAAATGAGTAATATGAGTCGCTCATATAGGTAAAATATGCTAGATTATATGAGATATTTATTGACCTGTGGTTAAATAGACCTAACACTGCAACAAATGTGCTAAGCCTTTTTGGGAGCAAGAGAACGTATGCGGCTGGGAATTCTATTTTGACGTGGGAACTGACAGAGAAGAGAATTGACGAGTGATGTGGCGGAGGCGTGCGACGAGTCGACAGTTGTACGGCGGATCGAATCGATGAAGCGAAGAAACGAGGAAAGCGGATGCTTAACCGGGGAGGAACTCCGGGCTGACTCGCGCGGTAACCACGCCCCGCTCCCATGCCAGCTTCAGGAGCTGTTCGAGGCCCCGCCTGGATTCCTGATTCCAGGCGCGAGTATCCTCATT
>PQAQ01000074.1 GCA_003105305.1 Candidatus Methylomirabilota bacterium | reverse complement strand
GGATGCGACCAGCGCACAGCGAGGGCGCCGACCGGATCAATGGACGGATCAGGGAAGGGGATCGTTTCGTGCTTATCAAGTAATCGGCGCAAGATTGCGTTGACGAAGGCCTTCGCGCCAGCTCCCCCATGGCTGCGCGTCACGTCGCGGACCAGGACGACGGTCTCGTTCACGGCGGCATAGGCCGGGATGCGCGTCAGAAACAGGATCTGATAGGCGCCGAGGCGGAGCAGGCGGCGCAGCGTCGGATCGACCCGCTCCCATGGCCGATCGGTGATGGCGGCCAGCAAATAATCTAACCGACTCTGCCAGCGAAGGATGCCGTACGTCAGCTCAGTCGCGAGTGCCCGATCCTGCTGCGAAAGGTGGGCCCTCCGGAGCTTGGCGTCCAATAGCAGGCTGGTGAAGGCTCGCTGCTCTTCGATCTGGGTCAACACGTCGAGCGCAAGACGCCGCGCGTTGATTGGCGGAGCGCTAGGCCTGGCCAAAGGCATCACCAGGCCGGACACGGTATCCCCTCGCGAATTCGACGGCCGCCATCACGCGGCGATTTTCGGGCTGGATCTGCGTGAGCCAGAGACCTCCAGCCTTGGCGGCCACCAGGATCCCTTTGTTCTGGTCGATCGCACACACGGCGCCGGGAGGCGAGTCGACCACGGCGTTCACCTGGGCTTCAGCCTGCAGCACTTTGATGCGCCGCCCACCGAAACCCGTCACCGCTCCCGGCTCCGGGTACAAGCCCCGAATCCGGCAATCGAGCGCGCGCGCATCATGCGTCCAGTCCAGACGCGTGTCCGTGGGCAGGAGCTTCGGCGCATAGGTCGCTCTATGCTCATCCTGCGGGACCGGATGAACGGTCCCGCGTTCCACCTGATCGAGCGCCCGACACAACAACTCCGCTCCAAGGACAGCCAGCCGCTCGGACAGGGATGCCGCGGTATCGTGCGGTCGAATCGGTTCGGTTTGCTGCAGAAGGATGGGTCCGGCATCCATCCGAGTTTCTATCTGCATAATGGTCACCCCTGTCAGGATGTCGCCGCTGATAATGGCCCATGGAATCGGCGCCGCGCCGCGGTACTTCGGCAGCAGCGAGGCGTGGAGGTTCAGGCAGCCATGCGGCGGTAGCGTGAGGATCGACTTCGGAAGGAGTTGGCCGTAGGCGACGACGATGATCGCCTCCGGCTGAGCCGCCTGCAGCGCCAAGATGACAGCCGAGTCGCCGACCTTTTCCGGCTGCAGTAATGACAGTTCGAGTTCCTGGGCGGCCAGCTTCACTGGTGGCGGGGTCGGTACGCGGCCGCGCCCGGCCGGCCGATCCGGTTGGGTTATGACCAGACAGATCTCATGGCCCGCAGCCATAAGCGCCTTGAGCGACGGCAGGGCGAATCTCGGCGTACCCATGAAGCCTATGCGCACTGTCCGCTCCCTTCCGTACGTAAGCCCATAGGCGACTCTTGCATCTTTATGGCAGCTATTCGTTCGATGGTGTCCTTCATCCGGGCGTAATGCGTTCCCTCCCAGTAGATCCGGAGGCATTCAGGACAGCGAGCGAACCGCTCCTGCGTGCGCCAGACGAACGGAGGAATCTCGTCCCGTAGCCCCGCCTTTTCTACCGGCTCAAGGGGTAGGTTGCAACGTAGACACAGGCAGCCGATCCTGGGCGGCAATCCGAAGTGGGCAATCACCTGGTGAAGCTGCTCATCGTAATGATCACTGGTGATGAGGAGGATCAGTTGGGGCGGCAGCCGAGGCGTAATGCGGGTGTCGCGGGTCAGCAGCACCCGGTTTTCTGTCAAAACCAGCCGCACCAGTCGGGCGTCGTCACCTCGCCAGTAGAGCGTGTCGTACCCCACCAGCCGAAGCCACTTGGCTAATCGACCCAACATCGCATCAGCCACAAACCGCATGAATCCTCCACACTCCTCGTTGTGTTCTCCGCCTCGCGCGAGAGAAGGCCCGCACTACCGTCACTATAGCATACGAACGGAATCCTTCACCCTTCCGACCTCCACCATTATTGGCATGAATTGGGAAATCGAGAAATTTGTGCTAATCTTCATTAAAAATCATTGTCGGTCGGGATCGGAAGGAAATCGGAGCGAAAATTACGTAACCTATCACACACCTGCGGTGCATTCTCCCGATGAAAATAGACGATATACTGTGAGATCTGTCTGAACGCTCTAGTCTGGCCGTTGCCCATTACTGGAAGACCCGAGCGGGACAGAAGGAAAAGCAGAAACAGGCCGGGACAATTGACCGGGGATTGCGCAGTGCCGTAACTGGCGGCGCGCACATGGATGGTTTCATCGACCTGTTCACGGAAATCATCACGCATTCCGGTGTTTCCGAACAGTACATTTTCAGGAAAAAGGCGATCGAGCTTCCGGGGTTCTTCCGTCCGACCAAAGAATGGGACCTGCTTGTTGTGCGTGAGGATAGACTCCTGGTTGCCATCGAGGCGAAGTCACAGGTCGGTTCGTCTTTCGGCAACAATTTCAACAATCTGACGGAAGAGGCGATGGGAAGCGCCATCGATCTGTGGACGGCTTACCGGGAAGGCGCATTTTTGGCCGGTCCTCAACCATTCCTGGGTTACTTCTTTATGTTGGAAGACAGTGACGCGTCGAATCGGCCGGTCAAGGTGCAGGAGCCGCATCGCTGAAACTTATGAAACCGTGATGACCCAAATGCGCAAGAACCGAAACGACTATGTGTGGGACACGATCTCGTCGGTTGAAGAGCTCGGGCGTATTCGTATGGCTGCAATGGACACCTTCCTCGCGGACTTCAACGCCGGAAAAAACGACGGTCGATACATTGCAGGGAAGCTGCCGTTGTTGCCCTTTGAGGGCGGCAGTTTCGATATCGCTTTGTCATCTCATTTGTTGTTTCTGTATAGCGCCTACTTCTCAGCCGAATTCCATCTTCACGCTCTTCAAGAAATGCTGCGCGTGTCCAGCGAAGTACGGGTGTTTCCTACAGTTACACTTGACGGCAGCCCTTCTCCGCACCTCAATTTCGTGACTAAGTATCTTGTATGCCACGGCTTCGATGCCGAGATCAAGCGTGTGCCGTACGAATTTCAGCGAGGCGGCAATGAAATATTGCTCGTCAAGCCGGTCTGACATGCTGATCGAAGGATCGTTACGCCCCTGGCGTGAGGGGAGCAATCGATGAAGACAGCTCCAGATAAGCTTTCTCCTTGGTGGCGGCACTCCCTCGTTATTACGTTGATCGTGGGGCTGACGGTTTTAATCTGGCTGGCGGTGCGTACGTATCAGTTCGCGCCGCCGATTCCGGATAGGGTGATCGATTCAGGTGGGGGAACTATTCTGACGGCCGATGATATTCTTGCCGGGCAGGAGGTCTTCCTGAAGTATGGCCTGATGGAAAACGGCTCTGTCTGGGGGCATGGAGCGTATCTGGGACCGGATTTCTCGGCGGAGTATCTGCACGCATTGGCGGTAGAGGCAGGACCGGCGTTGAAACAGAATCGCTATGACCCGCGCACGGGGATATTGATATTCACGGATGCAGAGGCGGCGACGTTTGAAAAGCAGGTGGCACGGTGGACAGCGTACTTTGCGGAGCCGACCGGGAGCGTCGGGTTGCCGGCCAGGTACATCACCGACTCCGCGGAGTTGCGGCAACTGACAGCCTTCTTTGCGTGGACGGCATGGGCGTCCGTAGCGAACCGGCCCGGCAAATCGTACTCGTACACCAACAACTTTCCGTACGAACCGCTGGTCGGAAATACGGTCACGGCTGACGCGATTCTGTGGAGCGCGCTGAGTCTGATTACGCTGTTGACGGGAACCGCGGGGGTGTTGTTTGCGTTCGGTAAGTTCGATTTCCTGGGCTGGAAGGGCGGAGGCCGGCACATCCATCCGATGATGTTGCCCGGCGTGGCTTCCGAGAGTCAGCGGGCGACAATCAAGCTGTTTGCGATCGTCGCACTGCTCTTTCTGGTGCAGGTGATGGTCGGCGCTGCAACGGCGCACTACCGGGCCGAGCCCGGTAAGTTTTACGGTATAGACCTGGCGGAGATTGCGCCGAGCCACATCATGCGGACATGGCATTTACAGTTGGCGATCTTCTGGATCGCGACCGCCTACGTGGCTGGCGGACTGTTCCTGGCTGCGGCGCTGGGTAACCGCGAGGTGCGCGGACAGGTACTGGGCATCAATCTCTTGTGTGTTGCGCTGATTATCGTCGTGGTGGGCAGCTTGGTGGGTGAGTGGTTGGGGGTGAAGCAGGTGTTCGGGCCATTGTGGTTCTGGCTGGGACATCAAGGTTGGGAGTATCTGGACTTGGGGAGGGCGTGGCAGGTTCTGCTAGTCGTCGGACTGTTGCTGTGGCTGGTATTGTTGGTACGCGCCATGGCGCCGGCGCGACACAACCCGACACAGAGCCAGGTGATTTCGCTGTTTCAGTATGCCGCCCTCGCAATCCCGCTCTTTTATCTGCCGGCCATGTTCTTCGGCAGCACCACTCACCTGTCGGTTGTGGATAACTGGCGGTTCTGGATCGTCCATCTCTGGGTTGAAGGGTTCCTGGAGTTATTTGTAACGGTCATGGTGGCGCTGATCTTCCTTCAGTTGGGCGTCATGTCTCACACGAACGTTGTGCGGGTCGTCTATCTGGATGCGATCCTCTATCTCGGTAGCGGCATCATCGGTACCGGGCATCATTGGTACTGGACGGGACAGACGACCATGACCATGGCGCTATCGGCGGTGTTCTCGGCCATGGAGGTTGTTCCGCTGACGTTATTGACGCTGGATGCGTGGGATTTTATCAAGCTGACCCGGAGCCAATGCGGGGTGTGCGAGCTGCCGGTTGCGTTGCCGCACAAGTGGACGTTCTACTTTTTGATGGCGGTCGGGTTCTGGAATTTTGTCGGCGCGGGCGTGTTCGGTTTCCTGATCAACCTGCCGGTTATCAGTTTCTATGAGGTCGGTACGATTTGGACGGCGAGCCATGGGCACACGGCGATGATGGGGGTGTTCGGGATGCTGGCGTTGGCGCTGATGGTGATTGCGTTCCGGCAGGTGCTGGATGATCAGCAGTGGCAGCATGTGGAGAAGTACGTGCGGGTATCGTTTTGGGGCGTGAACATTGGCCTTGCGATGATGGTGATCCTGAGCCTCTTTCCCGGAGGTGTCTTGCAACTATGGGACGTGTTAACCAGCGGCTACTGGCACGCCCGCGGTCCGGAGTTTATGAACCAACCCTTCGTACGCCTACTCGAATGGTTACGCCTTCCCGGAGATGCCGTATTCATCGCATTCGGCGCCGCACCAATGGCGCTGGCGGCGATCCTGACCTGGAGATTCATGCGTGCAAACAGTGGACATCAACCATAAAGCGATGGCCGATGCCAGTCACCGTAGTACAGACTTGACAAGGCCTTGAAATGGCAGGAGAATCGCCTCCGCGTCGAATGCGCTGGATAGTGTGTATCGGTTATTGGGTTGTTATGGCGGCAATGAGGAGCGAACGACTATGCTGAAATACTTGACCGTGGGCGCTGTTGCTGGTGTGCTTCTACTGGGCTCGTTTCAGGCGGCCTTCGCGACGAATATCGCCGATCTCGTTATAGAAATTAATACCAAGGATGACGATAAAGACAAAGGCGAACCGATCAATTTTCAAATCCTGAAGGACGACAAGATCGTTGTCTACGATTCCGGCTGGCACTTCGGCAACTGGGTATTGAAGGAGAACTCCTATCAACATCTGAGGGCGCCTTGGGCCGGACGCAAGATCATTGTTCCGATTACAACCGACGACTGCTCTAAATTGAAATTGCGCGTCGAAAAGATGGGCGACAATAGTTGGAAAGCCGCCTTTCAGGTCAGAGGCAACGAGAGACAGCTCACTCTGCTGAGTGAAACGCCGACCGTACTATTTGGTAAGGGGCACCCGATCGTGCCGGAAAAGCCGCTTGACGGCCGGAAAGACGCAAAGGTTACACACTGGGATGGTGGAACCGTTCATATCTTTCAATTCAACTGTTTGCCGGGGGATAATAAGTAGCTTGCGGGATCCCTTGCCGGTCGGGGGTGTCGCGGGCGTCAGGTCCGATGAAAGGATCACGCCATGCGGCTTCGCAGGTAGGCGCTGAGCGCATCAACGGCGGTAACGATCAGATAGATCGCAAGGATCAAGGTCAGCAGGCGGTGCTCCAGGAAAAGGCTGATGGCGATCTGAATCTGTTGACCCAGTCCACCGGCTCCCACATACCCGAGGATCACCGCCTCTCGGATGTTCACCTCCCAGCGGTACAGGGTGTAGGCGACACACTCCGGCAAGACCTGGGGGAGGATACCGTAGAATAGGATCTGCAGCCGGCCGGCGCCGGTTGCCTGCAATGCCTCGATCGGCTGAACCTCGACGTTTTCTATCACCTCTCCAAACAGCCGTCCCAGCACCCCGCCTGTGTGAATCCCGAGGGCAAGCATACCAGGGAAGGGGCCGAGGCCGACCGCAAAAACCAGAATCAGCGCCCACACGAGGTGGGGAATGGTTCGGAGAAGATTGAGGACGGCTTTGGCGCTGAAGCAGAGGAGCGTTCGAAGTACTCGCACCCACGGTCGGCTCCGCTCCATATCGAACAGCAACCCGGCGAACATCAGATTGCGGCTGGAAAGAAAAACAAGGGAGCAGGCGATCAGGATCGCGAGGATCGTTCCCAGAAACGACATGGCAAAGGTCTCAAGCGCCCAGTATCCGGTTTTCAACAGAAATTGGGTGGAAAGATCCGGCGGGAACAGCTTCCGGACATAGGCCAGCATCTGGATCGCGCTCTCACCGCCCAGTAGCTCGCGCAGCGAGAACTCGGTTCCCACATAGCTCCAGACCATGAGGGCCAGGATGCCCCCCGCGACCATCAGATTACGCATGGAGAGGCGGTCCTGCCGCGCGGGTCCCGTCGGCCACGCGATCAGTGTTGAACGCCACGCCATCAGTCGACCGACCGGTCCAGAATCGCATGGCGTATTCTGGCGCTCAAGGTGTCCACCCCAGCCACCATCACAAACAGGATCGCTACCAGGGTGAGGACCTGGTTGAAATTAAACATCCGCATTGAGATTTCGAGTTGCTGACCGATCCCGCCGGCGCCCACAAAGCCCAAAATCGTCGATGCCCGAATGGCGCATTCCCAGCGATACAAGGTGTAGGAGACCAGGTTCGGCAAGGCCTGCGGCAGCAGGCCATAGAACAGGACCGTGACCCGCGAAGCGCCGGTCGTCTGGAGCGCCTCGAGGGGTCCCGGATTCACATGCTCCAGGATCTCCGAATAGACCTTCCCCAGCATCCCCCCATAGGAGATGCCAATGGCCAGGACGCCAGGAAACGGTCCGAGCCCGACCGCTCGGACAAACATAAAGGCCCACACGAATTCAGGAATCGTTCGAAACAGGCTGAGGATCGCCCTGGCCAGGAGATAGGTTCCTTTGCGCAGAAGGAAGACGCTGGGGCGACTATCGACTATTTCCCATTCGTTAAGAATACCCGTGAAGGTCAGCGAACGTGTAGCCAGGAGGCCAAGGGGAAGTCCGATGACGATAGCCATGAAGGTGCCCATGAGGGAGAGCTGGATCGTTTCGATAATCGGGCGACCCAGAAGACTGACGAACTCCCACGACAGGTCGGGTGGGAACATGCCTGTGACAAATGTCCGGATATTCCGGCGTCCCTCAGGTTCCAGGAGCAGTAGAGGCTTAACCTGCGCAAGCCTGTAGCTTCCCAGGAACGTCAGGATGAAGAGAATGGACCAGACGATCCGGAAGGTAGAGTGGCGCCTAGCCGGTAAGGTGAGGCTGACAGGAGCGACCGAATGACGGCTCTGCACGGCTGACGATCTCCTCTTCGGCGGCCTCGGTTCCACTTCCGGCATAGAGGGCTGCCAGGTGCTCATCGGTTACCGCAGCGGCCGGCAGGTCGAACGAGATCGTTCCGTTCTTCAGCCCAATCAGTCTGGGGAAGTGGGCGAACGCCAAGTCAACACTGTGAAGGTTCATGAGCAGGGTCTTGCAGTGGGTCTCGCTGAGGTCGATCAGCAGCCTCACGATGCCGGCTGCCAGCGTAGGATCGACTGAAGAGACCGGTTCATCGGCCAGGATCACCTCTGGATTCTGTACCAGCAGACGGGCGATGGCGACCCGCTGCTGCTGGCCGCCTGATAAGGTCTCAGTCCGCTCGTAGAGCTTGTTGGCGATGCCGACCTGCTTGAGCGCCCCAAGGGCGAGATCGAGTTCGGCGGGTCGGATCAGGGATTGTACCGCCTGCCAGACGGACCAGCTTCCGAGTTTGCCCGACAGGACATTATGGACGACTTGCAGACGCGGGACCAGGTTATGTTGCTGGTAGATCGTCCCGATGCGGCGTCGGACGTCGCGAAGTCGCCGCCCCGAGAAGTGCCTGCTCTCCAGACCATCGAACAAGAGGGTGCCCGAGGTCGGGGGAATCGTCAGGTTTAATATCCGAAACAGTGTCGTCTTGCCGGCCCCACTTGGGCCGATCAACGCCACGCGCTCGCCCCGTCGGATCTTCAGGTCGAGATCGCGCACGGCGAAAGTCCGGCCGTCAAAGACCTTACAGATCCCGTCGAGCACGTACATGAGCGCTGATCGCGTTACTGGAGCAGGCCGGCCGCAATCGCCGCCTCCTCGGCCGCCTTGAACTGCTCCGGCTTGACGCGCACATATTGCTTGGTCCGCTGCAGATCCAGGAGCGCCTTATCCGCGGGATTGTGGGAGTCCAGCTTCAGGAAGGCGGCCGCGATCTTCTCGACCAGCGCGCTGTCCAGGTCGCCGCGTACGGTCCAGACATAATCGATGTACGGGGGGGTCGTCCAGAAGACCTGCACCTTGTTCGGATCGATCGTCTTGCGCTCCACCAGCTTGTCCCACACCGCCTCATTCAAGGCGCCCGCATCGACTTTGCCGCTCTGGACCCAGAGCGCAGTGGCATCATGCGCCCCGCTGAAGCTGAAGGTGGTGAAGTCGCGCTCGGGAGTGATCCCGTTCTGCAGCAGGAAATAGCGCGGCATCAGGTGCCCGGAGGTGGAGCTGACGCTGCCGAACGAAAAGGTCTTCCCCTTCAAGTCGGCCAGGGTCGTGATCCCGGTGTCCGGTCGCGTGATGAACTTGCTGTGAAAGTGCAGGTCTTCCGCTCGGCTCACCACCGGGATCGCGTTGCCGGTTCGTTTCCGAGCCTGCACGAAGGTGAAGCCCCCGTACCAGACCATATCCAGCTTCTTGGCCGCCAGACCTTCGACGGTGGC
>PQAQ01000073.1 GCA_003105305.1 Candidatus Methylomirabilota bacterium | reverse complement strand
CGGCAGCCTGGCCGGAAGATCCGACTGGTCGCATCCGATCAGCATCGGCGCATCACCTGGCCATCGCGCGAGAAGATCGCCTGGACCAGACAGCCATTTCTGGAGATGCTGGCCAGACTGATCCGATCGCTCGCGCCCGATACCGGTCTGGATATCCGGACAGATTGTCAGGCGCCGGCCGGCGCGGGGACCGGCGGCTCATCTGCGTTGGCGATCGCAACGGCGGCCGCCTTGTCGACGGTGGCAGGCCGGTCGCTTGACCGTAAGACACTGATCGAACACGCGAAGGCCGTCGAGACGCAAGCGATCCGGGTCCCCACCGGCTATCAGGATTACTACGCCGCGGCCTACGGCGGCGCCAGCAGCATCGAATTCGGGCTCACGGGTATTTGCAGAACCTCGGTTGCTCGACCGGCATTCCTTAGAGAGCTTCAGCGCCACCTCTTGCTCCTCTATCTTGGCAAACCTCGCTTCTCCGGCGCAAACAACTGGGATCTGTTCAAGCGTCACATAGATGGGGATCGAAAGACGATCGCCTTTTTTGACGCCTTACAGGACAATGCCGTCGCTATGCGCGATGCCTTTCAGGCAGAGGACCTGCATAGTATCGCCACGCTTCTCAACCACGATTGGGAGATCAGGCGACGGGCGCTTCCTGCCATGAGCAGTCTTACGATCGACCAATTAATTCATTCCCTCAAGCGGGCCGGCGCTCTGGGAGCCAGGGTCTGTGGCGCAGGCGGCGGAGGCTGTCTCGCCCTCATCATCAAGCCAGCGGCCCGGACAACGCTCATCGCCATGGCCGAGGCCGCAGGCGCCACAAGCCTGCCCTCCGTCATCAATATGCGAGGTCTGGAAGTTCGCCGTAACAAGGATTAACAGTTGGATTTTTTTCTTGCGTTACGCCCAGACCTTCGATACGGTAAATATACACAAGAAAGGAGGTGATCCAGTGGGCTTACCGTTAACCATCTGGACATGTGAGGTGATTGTAACGTAGGCGTATCCTCCTCACCGGATCGACTGCCTATGGATTTCGCCTGCGGAATCCCAGCAGTCACCGAGCCCTGAAGCCCCGGCCTTGTCCAGCCGGGCCCCACAATTTGGTTGCGGGGAAGCGCTTCGGGGCTTTTCATTTTAGCGGATTGATATCAAAATTGTCCCTCAGGCGCCTCATCACCGCCTTCACCCATTCGCTAGAACTCCCCTTTTCCTCACGGACCCATGAGTCGCCGAAGGCGTCATACTCGATCCAGAAAACCCGATTATCGTAAAAATGAACCCGCAGCACCTCCACTTCGCCGGGCTTTGCCCCAGGCACCCATCGGCCCCAGACGTCCTGCTTCAGGTCCATGGGACCCTGGGAGCCGACAAGCTTCGACACCTGGTCCCGCATCATGCCCAGCATGAGCGCTTGAAACACCTGGCGGGTCGGTGTGGCCGCAGCCGAGGTCGGCGCTTGCTGCGCGACTGCCGGAACCGCGACACATAAAACCACTGCCAGCAATAGCGCGCTGGCTGCTCGGATCATGGTTGCCTCCTTTGGTATAAATTGGAGAATCTTTTGCCCCCTGGCTTACATTCGGCTATTATTACGGCTTGAGCTTCTGAAGTTGGGGCATACTCTTCAAAATGGGTTCTAAAGACTCGACGCGCCCCTTAAACTGTTCTGTCAGCTGCTGACCCTCTTCAGGTGAAGCAATAACGTGAGGCGTAATCAAGAATATCAGTTCCGTCCGATCCAGCGTCTCAGCGGTGCTTCGAAAGAGATAGCCCAACAGCGGGATCCGACTGAGAAAGGGGATGCCGGCGTATCCCTTCGATTTGCTCTGTTGAATGATTCCCCCGATGACCAATGATTGACCATCCTGGACTACCACAGCGGTCTTTGTCGTTCGCTTGAGGAAGGAAGGAGTTCCTGAAACTGTCGTTCCACTGGGATCGACTGAGGTGTGTTCCGACTCGATGTCCAGCGCGACCAATCGCTTCTCGTTCACATGGGGCTTGATCCCGACAATGATCCCGATATCTTTCTGCTGGATTGTCCGGAAAACTCCGCCAGCCGTTCCCGACCCTGGCGCGGCGGTCACATTGGTGAGGCTCGACTGGTCACCTGTGACAATCGGGACTTCATTGCCGATTTGAATCTTGGCTTCCTTATTATTAGCTGTCAGCAGATGGGGACTTGCGAGGATATCTACCTTTGTTACGGCAGCAAGATTGTTCAGAACCACGCGGAACTTGTCTGCTTCGACAAAGGTCATGGTAAAACCTTGACCAACTACGGGCGCCGTCGCTTTAGTTAATGCGCCTAGCGCCTTAATAGAGGCGTCACTGTAAGCGCCTGCAAGAAAAAAACTCCCAGTTTTTAGGATCTCTTCCAGACTGAAATTGAATTTGTCGCTCAGCGTAATCTCGGCGATCAACAGCTCGATCAGGACCTGTTTCGGGATGATGTCCAGCTTTTTAATCGTTGCCTCGATGAATTCGTAGTTGCGCGGCGAGGTCTTGATAATCAGTGTATTGGTCGTCTCGTCTGACACGATGGTCACGTCGCCTACCACCTCGCTCGGTGTCGCCTCGGCGCCGGTCGGCAGGGCGGCCGGCAATGTGGACAGGCCGGGAAGTGGAGCGGGGGGCGTCGGTTGGCCGGAAACCGGCGCCGGAGGTATCGGTGCCCCTGGCGTCGGCCTGGCGCCAAGCTGGCCTGTCCGCGTCCCTGGCGCTGTACCTCGCACCATATCTCGGCGACCATAGAGAATATTCAGCGTATTCGCCAGTTCGACGGCTTTGGCATTTTCGACGAAATAGACAAAGATCCTTTGAATATTGTCGCGTTTAGACGGCATATCGAGCGCCTTGATCGTATCGAGTACCCGTTTGATCGTTGAGGTGAAGCCGGCGACGATCAGGGAGTTCGTTTCCTTGTGGACGATCATCTTGGCCCCCTTACCCATCAACGACTGAAGTATCTTCGAGGTCTCGTCGGCAGACAGATGTTCGAGCTGGACGATTTGGGTGACGTAGCGCTCGCGCTCATCGACGCGATCTTTCCCTATCTGCACATCCTGCGGCTCCTGCTGGGCGACGGCCACCGGGACGATTTTGTAGTATGAGCCGTCCTTGACCGCCGCCAGGTTGTTGACCTCCAGCACCGATTCCAGGATGGAAAAGACATCGGTAGATGGTACCCTGGTCGTCGTCCGCATCGTGACATTCGCCTTGACGCCTGGGCCGATGATGAAGTTGATCCCGGTAATGTCGGCAATTGAACGCAAAACCAGCTCCAGATCAGCATTGTCAAAGTTTAACGACACATACTGGGGACCGCCGGGCCGGAGGGGACCGGGGACCGCCGGGATTCCGGTAGGTGGACGGGCAGGCGCACCCTCCTTTGCCCCAGCGGGGGTCGGTGGCGGCAGCGAAGAATCTACCTCCTCCGACACATCTTTTTCCTCCTCGGTCGCTTGCCCCTCGTCTTCTTGTTGCGTGTCAGCCTCTTCTGCCGCTTGCACGATCAGCAATGGCGCTTGTGTTTGTGCAACAGACAGCGGCGCGCCCAGCGCCACACCGGTCGGAATGAACACTGCAACCGTCAAGATCACAAGAAGAGCTCTTCGAATTCCCAACACTGTCTCCTTTCTTGTGTTCACTGATTCACGAACAGTCCCTTGTCGGAAGCGGACGGATCGTGCGTCCCGCCCACTAATGGTTTGCCCTACGCTGCTCCAGCAATTGTCGTCGCTGCTCTCGCTGTTCCTCACGGCGCCGGCGTCGCTCTTCTCTTGAGGCGTCGGCAGCCGCATCGGTCGGATGTTCTGCCGGAGGCGGCGTATGGCTCACCGCCTGGCCCATCTGTCCGCCAGGCGCACCGGCAGCCAACGTAACCGGCGGTATCGCCGTTGCGGCAGCCGGCGCAATAGCGGCTTTCAGCATGATCTCCTGCGTCGTGTCGCCGCGCTTGAAGACAATCCGATCCTCCTTGATGTCGACAATCATCCCACCCGCCACCTCCTGGCCAACCGAATAGATGCTCGCCTTACCGCGGTCGCTCAGGATCGCTTTACGCTCTTGACCCACCAGCATGGTACCGACAAGACTTGGAAGCGGAATTGGAGGGGGTGGAGGGGGACCGGCCGGACCCGCGGGTCTGGGAGGCGGTTGTTTAAACGGATTCTTCTCCAGCAGGACCTCGAACTGCGTGAGTGGCGGGCGGGCAACCGGGTTATAGGCGAGCGCTTCAGCCTCGTGCGATGGCTTTGCGACGGTCGCGCCAGGGATCGTCAGAGCCACTGGAGAGACCCAGCTCTTCGCCAGGGCGACGCCGATCAGCGCCGCCACGAGACCCAGAAACAGATTCAACAGCCATAACGGCCTACGCACCAGGACTTTTTTCCTCCAACCCCATTGTGTATCCGGCAACCACAATAGCGACCTGAAGCTCGGCGCCAGGCCTCGGAAAGGAGGCGTTGACTTGGAGCTTGGGCACCGTGAGCAGCTTTCCGGCGGTCTCGATCTTGTACAGAAAGTCTCGCAGTTTTCTTAAGTCCGTATTCAGAGAGAGCTCTACAACGACCTGAGTAAACCCTTCCGTCTTCTTCGGCGCGTGAATACTCTCGCTGACGATAGTAACCCCGCTTTCGCCAGCCGCCTTGTGGAGGATCGTCTGCAGATCGGCCGCAGCCAGCGTCAACTTCTCTCCGGGCAACAGTCGCTGTTGTAATTGCGTGAACAGCGCTTCGGCCTCTGCGTACTTCTTCTCGTACCTTCTCTTTCCGTCTATAACCAGTTGAAAGCGCTCAAGGGCCTGGAGCCGCTCCTGATATTCGCTTCTCACCTGAAACTGACTTGAAATGGCTGGAACTACGACGTAGTTGATGACAAGAAACGCAACCAGGACGACCCCACCGATTACGACAAATTTGCGCTCACGGGATGAGATGGTCATGGGCGCCTTTCCTTCACTTGGACCCCTCGACTCCCCTCAGTGTTCGACGCAGGTTTCGTTTCAACGATCGCCTTTACCTGGAACTCTTGCCCCTCAGCGCCCCGTTGGGCTACCGGGGAGGTGAATTGGGCATTTTCGAAGACAGGCGACTGCTCGAGAATCGAGATCAGATCCGAGGCGGAACCGGGGATGGTACCGCCGATCTTGACCTCCCGCTTCTCAACCGAAAAGAGTGTGAGCACGACGCCTTTCGGCAGGATCTGGACCAGCTCGCGCAGGATGTCCAGCTTCCTGATCTCCTCCTGATCGATCGTCCGCAGCGTGGCGATCTGACGTGCCAGGGTGCCGACCTCTCCCTTAAGTTGTTCTACCTTGGCCGCCTCAGTCTGCACCCGGTGAAGTTTGGCGGTCAGCTCAGCGAGTGCGTGACGCTCCCGAATCGCCCCGTTCACCAGATAGGCGAGCCCCAATACCACAATGAGCGCCGTGAGTCGAAACGTCGTCGCCAGCCTTGGATCGCGGCGGGCGGGCGCCAGCTCTTTTGGCAACAGATCGATGGCAAGCGGAAGCGGGACGAGACCGTTCAGCGCCAGCCCTACAGCGGCGCCAAGAGAATGGGCCACCAGCGGGTCTACGCCTTGCGTCTTGATTCGCCGGAAGGGCTGAAGAAATTCCGTCGCAAGACCGGTCCGCTCGGTCAGATGATGCAACAGATCGCCCCGACCGGCGCCCGTGCCCGAAATCGAGATCCGGCCTGCCGGCTGACTGCCGTTAACTTCGAGTTGCGCGAGCAGGGCAGAGATCTCAGGCGCCAGCACTTCAAGGGGGGCGGACGGGTCAAGGGTTACGTATCTGGCCGATCGCAGAATGCCCTTCCTGGCCAGGCCCAATTCGGCCTCCCCGTTCCGCAGATCGATGATAGCGCTCAGGGGCTCCGCATCACGTTCCTGATTGTAGAGGAGGGTGTTCAGCGATGCGCATGTCGAGACACCAATGGCGGTCGGCCTGATCCCCGCCTCCTGCAGGAGCGCGAAATACCGACCGATCTCCTCTTTACGGGCCGCGGCCAACAGTACCGTGGCCTTCTCGGCATCACGTTCTAGGACCTGGAAGTCATAATACACCTCCTCCGGCAGGAACGGGATATGCCGTTCGACCTCGTAGTCCAGGATTCCTCTCAACTCCTCATCGCCCACCGCCGGCATATTGACCGAGCGCATGGTGACGAACCGGCGCGGCAGGCCTACCGCTGTGAGCGTAGGACGCTTGGGCAGTCGGGCCACGAGAGCCGCCAGCTTCTCTTTCAGGACTTCAGGCGCATCCTTGTCTTCGGCCGACAGTTCCTCGATACCCCAATCGAGAAGTTGGATCTGACCGAATACTTTGCTCAACAGCGCATGACAGACTACGCCCCCCCGGATATCGATTCCCAGGCTGACCTTCGGTCTTGGAATCAGCTCGCCAAGAATCATGCGCCACGCCTGGGGTCTACAGACCAGAGCTTAATTGAGAGCTTCGGTCGACCAGGAGAACCGGAATTCTGCAAGATGGCGGCGATACGTGTTGTCAGCCTTGATCCTGACAGCCGACCCGCTGTTTCCACAGAAAAGGTCTTGGAAAGCACTGTGGCTGTCTGGCTGAGCGCTGCGCGGATCTGCTGCGGGCTCTCCGGGCCAGGCTGGCCGCCGCGCACCACCGCAAATCCCTGCCGCCCCTCGCCCGATAGAGACATCAACTGGCCGATCATGGCCTGCACATCTCGAAAGGGCGTCATGGCCCGATAATCCAGAACGGCCTTCGTCTCTACAGCCGTCAATCCCAGCGCCATGATCACCTCAGGACTGGCCGTATTGATATTCACCTGGCCCGAACCATAAAGGGTGAGGTACTGTGCGACCCCAAGATATTCGCCAGGCTTCAGTTCACGCTCCCAGGGAGATTGCGTTCGGAGTTCGTCCCGTCGCTGCGAATTAACAATATTGCCGTACAAAATCTCTGGGGTCATACCCTTGACCAGAAGCAATTCATCGATAGTTTCGAAATCACCGTTTTTCGCCCGATACGGAACGGGACGTGAAAGATAGTAATCGTCCTCAGCGCCATTGAGACGATGAAATGTATCGACATCCCGCCAATCCTGGATCGAATCCACAATAGTTGACAAGAGCCTCTCATCCGTCACCCCGGAGTTGGAGAACAGCCGGCGGAGCATCGCATCGTATTGCGGGGTCATCTGGCCGTTTAGAGGAACCTTGCTCTCCTCATCAGTAACCGCGACCCAGTAATATCCTCTTCCGAGAGCGACATTATCATAGGCGGTCGGATTGGTATGCCAGTGCTCGTTCAGGGCGTCGTACAATGTCGAGTCAGGCGGGACATTTCGGTCCGCATTCACAATCTCCGCAGCCGCGCGATAGACGCCAGCCTCGGCCAGATAGTACGACTCCGCCTGCTCTTTAAAGTTACCGGCAGCCGCCAGCTCTGTGCGCATTGAAAATGTAAAGGTCGTGAAGATAATCGTTAAAAAGGCCAGGATCCAAAGTACAACCATGAGCGCCATTCCGCGCTCCCCGCCCCTTGTCATAGCGTCCGCCCCGCATACACCGGAAAGATCAACGGCGGCAGGATTAACTCTCGCGGTCCCTGTCGCTCCTCTTGCCGGATGGTTAGCGTCAGTTCAACTGCCAGCGGCAGGCGATCCGAGCCTTTGAGGGCACGCTGTCCCTGAGACGCGAGGATCCCCCTCCGAAATGCAGGTTGGAACGTCTCGTCCTGAGAAGGATCCCAAAAATCACGCCAGATCGGAGCGAGGTTCTCCTCCGGTCTCCCTTCCGGAACCAGGTATCGAAATCGTATGTCGGACACCTGGTTATCGATGCTTTTTGTTCGATCATCAGGCAGGTCGGATTCGGCGGCAGCGCCTGCAAGCGGATAGCTCACCGTTGCCACCAATCCCGCATCCGGCGCGACAGCGTATTCGACAATCCGGACCATGTGACTGAACGGTTCAACTCCATAGCTTCGCGGGAATGTTGCGAACGTCAGGGAATCCGATCTCCCGTGAAAGGCAACAATATCCTTATCCTGCTGCTTAATGCGGAGCGGATAGATCATCGTCAGTTCTCGCGCCAGACTGTCTACAAGGGCTCGCGTCCGCTGATTGGCCTCCGCACGCCGCTCCCCGCTCTCCCACGACTTACTGCCGACTTGAATAGCGCCCAGCGCCGCGACAAAGATCAGGGCCAGGATGGTCATAGACACCAGGAGCTCGAGTAGCGTGAACCCGACTTCGCCGGTTGGGATCCGGTTCTTGGCGGTGAGCGGTGAGGCATGAACTCGGAACGCCACACGTGCTTTGCTGAACGCGCACAACCGAACACACGGGACTATTCTACTGAACCGCACGCGTCTGCCCCAGCTTCTTCTCATCCACAGCCATCCTCAAGGTGTACAAGTCCACAGATTTCTCTCCACGGCGGCTGGGCCAAGCGACACGCACCCGCACCTGGTACAGTTGAGCGGGAAGCGCCTCATCCTGTTCAAGCGGCAGGATTTCCGACGCCCAACTCAGCCCTCCGTCAAAATCTCCGTGTTCTGCCGATCCCTTGAGGGACGGGGCGTTCAATAGCGTAGCCATCTTCTGGCGCGCCAGCAGAACTGCCAGTGTGTAGTCCTCCGATGCCTTAGCCGAGCGTGTTCCCGTAGCCAACAACTCCATCCCCAGGGCGAAACCGATGCCCATGATCGCCAGCGCAACAATGACCTCGAGCAGCGTGAAGCCGGAAGATGATCCTCGATGCCTGGTCTCGGCCATCAGGTTCATGGTCCGATATCTATGCAACACCTGAAATCGCTTTCATGCTTTTTCGGCGGCGTTCACGTGAACAAGCCCAACCGACGAGTCAACAACAATCCGATACCCTCGCCCCTTTTCGTCCGCGAGCCATATCTCCCCGCCCGTCGAACTGCCCTCTGGAAAGAACGTAATGGCACCGCGCTCTTCCTCCAAAAGGGGGCCCGTTTCAATGATCACCGATTTGAGGGTCACACCAGCCGGGAGGCTACGCACGCGCGCCTCCCGATTCTGAATCGATTGCTCAAGATTCTGCGCGGGGGCGACCCGATCGCTATCGCGCAGGTCTCCAACGATCGGGTCCGGCCGTCTGAGCCAATAGCTGTTCGTTCTCCGATCGAGCACCACTTCCAATACGACCTGGGAGATAATTGCCTGCGTTCTGGCAAACCGACAGAGCGCGGCAAGATCTCGCGCCGCGGCTTTAAGTTGTGCCTGTCCGAACGAGCGGTTGAAGGCCGGCGCAACCAGCGCCGTCAGCAGCGTAAGGATAAACAGGACAACAATGAGTTCGAGAAGGGTGAAACCGGTCTTCCTACTCAACCCTCTCCCCTGCCCCCGTCCGCTTGATACCCTGCCAGCTCACAACATCCTGGTTCTCTCCATCCCCTCCAGCTACGCCATCTCCGCCGTAAGAGAGAATATCGTAATCTCCATGCTCTCCTGGCGATTTGTAGATATAGGCATGCCCCCAGGGATCCAGAGGAACCTCCTGCTTTTTCAAGTAGGGGCCATCCCAGTTCTCGACCCCACCCGGATTCACCAGGAGGGACTTCAACCCCTCATCGCCGGTCGGATAGCGACCAACGTCAAGCCGGAAGTTATCCAGAGCGGCGCCGAATAACTCGATCTGGGCCTGGGCCGCTGCCTGTTTTCCCTTGCCCACCCTGCCAAAAAGTTTTGGACCGACGAGTGCCGCTAACAGCCCGATGATAATGATCACCACCAGCAACTCGATCAGAGTAAAGCCGGCCCGATTGCGGCGCAGGGACCGAGTCCCCGCCTCTTGCCATACGTCATTATGTCTGACTCGTTGAATTTCCACACTCCACTCCTTTTGTCGTACCCACTGCCCGTCCCTGCCTCACGTTCAGACCCCGCGCATTGACGCTACACCGGAACCTCATTGATGCTGAAGATGGCCAGCAGCATCGACAGCACGATGAATCCGACAACGAGCCCAAGAGAGAGGATCAGGATCGGCTCCAGCAGTGAGGTCAGGCGCTTGACCGTCCGCCGCACGCGCTCATCGTAGGTGTCGGCTACCCTCATCAGCATCTCTTCGAGCCTTCCGGTCTCCTCTCCCACCCTGGCCATATGAACTGAAAAGGGGGGGAAGGCGGCGGTCGCCCGCAGCGGGCCGCTGATCCCCTCGCCCCGTTTGACTCCCTCCTGCAATCTGGACATGGCGCCGGCGATCACCCGGTTGGTCAGCGTTTCCTTCACAATGGATACGGCATTCAACACCGGGACACCGCTTTGGAGGAGGGTCCCGAACGTCCGGGCAAAGCGGGAGACTTCAATTTCCCGGACGAGACTGCCGAAGAGCGGGAGCGCCAATTTCAACTCGTCCCACCGCACCCGACCCTGCTCGGTCTGTATATAGGCTCGAGTGCCGACCCACCCGATGACGATGAGCCCAATGAACACCCACCAGTATCCGGTCGTGAACCCGCTGATCGCCAACAGGATCCTGGTCGGCAGCGGCATGAGCTGTTTGGTATCGGCAAAGATCTGCGCAAAACGCGGGATCACGAAATTCATCATGACGACGACCGCGCCGCCGCCGACACAGAGCAACAGCGCCGGATAAATCAGGGCAGACGTAACCTCGTCCCGGACCGCCTTCGATCGCTCAAGAAACCCAGCCAGTCGGCTGAGAATAACCTCCAATACGCCGCTTGCCTCTCCCGCCTTGACCATATTGACGTAGAGCCGCGAAAACAGCCGCGGATGCTTTGCCAAGCTATCGGCAAACGAGCTGCCCGTCTGAATATCGGTCAGGATGCCGCGAAGAATAGTCCGAAACCGCTCGTTGTCGGTCAGATCCAATAGGATCGCCACGCTCCGATCCAGTTCCATCCCGGCCTCGAGTAGTGTGGCAAGCTGTTGCGTAAACGCCAGAACATCCTGAGCGGACGGCCCCCTGGTAAACGCCATCGGAAGCTGAAGCGCGCTCGATTTGGCTCCCGTTGTGGCGCCGGGCTGCTCGACCTTGATCGGATAGTAGCCGTTCGCTCGGAGCCAAGCGACGACCGCCCGCTCGTCGGCGGCTTCCATGCTGCCATGGACGATCTTGGCAGTTCGATCGGTGGCGGTGTATTGAAACGTCCCCATATGCAAGCCGGTATTTTTATTGACACCGAATCAGACGCTAAGTTTACGACTATAGCAACTCGCGTTGCACTGTCAATATAAATCGGGTTGTAGAAGTTGCGTAATAGATTGAAAAATAAAGCAGATAGAGTCTCCCCTATCTGCTGGTGTAGAAGAAGATCGCGAATAACTTTGCGTTGAGAACCGTTCTAATTACGCCTCCTCTTTCGTCACGCGAAGCAGGTCCTCTAGGGTAGTGACGCCCTGTTCAACCTTCATCCAGCCGTCCTCCCACAGAGTTCTCATCCCGCAAGCTGTTGCCTTTTGCCGAATCGCATTGGAGTCGGCCTTCTCCAGGATGAGCCGCTGAATCTCTTCATTGATCACCAAAAACTCGTAGATACCGCTTCGACCACGATAGCCGGTAAAGTTACACGCGGCGCACCCTTTGCCTCGAAACACCTGCAGTACCCCGTCGATCTCGGCCTTGATACCCATTTTTCTGACTGCAGCCGCATCCAACCGGTACGCTTCCCGACATTCAGGACAGATGACCCGAACCAGCCGTTGAGCCAGAATCGCGACCAGGACGCTGGAGACCAGGTAGTTTTCGATCCCCATATCGAGGAGCCGCGTAATAGCGCCTGGCGCATCGTTCGTGTGCAGGGTGCTGAACACCAGATGCCCGGTCAGCGCCGAATGGATAGCGATGTCGGCTGTCTCCGCGTCTCGAATCTCCCCAACCATGATGACATCGGGGTCCTGACGGACAATCGAGCGCAGGCCGTTGGCAAAGGTCAGGCCGATCTTGGACTTGACATGGATCTGGTTGACTCCCTGCAACTGATACTCCACCGGGTCCTCGATCGTGATGATCTTCTTGTCGGCCGAGTTGATCTCACTCAGCGCCGTGTAGAGGGTGGTCGTCTTACCGCTCCCCGTCGGGCCGGTTACCAGGATCATGCCGTGCGGCTTTCTGATGAGCCGCTGGAATTGCAGGCGAACATCGTCCGGCATGCCCATGTCCCCAAGACTCACGAGGAGGCTACTGCGATCCAGGATTCGCATGACCACACTCTCACCGTGCAGGGTGGGCACCGTGGAGACGCGGAGGTCCAGGTCCTTACCCTGAATCTGCAACCTGATGCGACCGTCCTGCGGAAGCCGTCGCTCAGCTATATTCATTTTAGACATGATCTTCACGCGGGAGATGACGGCCCGTTGTAATCGCTTTGGGGGGGACTCCTGATCCAGAAGCACGCCATCGACCCGGTAGCGGATTCGAAGGGTATCCTCGAACGGCTCGATATGGATGTCGCTGGCGCGAACCTCAACCGCGCGGGTAATGAGCAGATTGACAAGCTGAATGACCGGGGCCTCAGAGGCCAGATCCCGCAGATGATCGACGTCTTCACGATCGTCGCCGGATCCTCCGCCCTCCTCCTCACCGTACCCCTTGACGATCTTTTCAATCGTGGTCTGCCCGTCGCCATAATACTGGTCGATCGCCTCAAGGATCTCGCGCTCGTTGGCAACGCACACGGTGATGGCGAGGCCGGTGCTCAGTCGAAGGTCATCCAGCGTATAAGGGTCGGTAAGATCGCTCATGGCGACGGTCAGGATGCCGTCCTTTATCTCGATCGGAAAAACCTTATGCTCTCGAAGGTACTTTGGTGAAAGACGGTCCCGGATCGAGACCGGTGTAATTGAGAGTGCTGCAAGTGATAGGAAGGGCGTCGCAAATTGCAGGGCAAGGGCTTTTGCGACATCCTCTTCAGACACGTATCCCAGTTCTACGAGGGTCTCGCCCAGCCGCTTACCGATTTCCCGCTGGTGGCTCAGCCCACGCTGGAGTTGCTCACGCGTGACAGAACCCTCTCGGATAAGGATTTCGCCGATCGGTTCGTGTGGCTTGCCGCTCCGTATCCCAACCATAAATTGCTCTGCGCTCCTTCCGTCCCGCTCCTTCGCA
>PQAQ01000072.1 GCA_003105305.1 Candidatus Methylomirabilota bacterium | reverse complement strand
GTCCGGAAGCTGATCGCCGGTCCGACAGTCTATATCTGCGACGAGTGCATCGAGCTTTGCAACGACATTATCGCGGAAGAATGGGAAGAGGAAAAGGGTAAAAGCCTCGGCGAACTGCCCAAACCGTCTGAAATCAAAACGATCCTGGATCAATATGTCGTCGGCCAGGACCGGGCTAAGAAGAGCCTGGCTGTCGCCGTTCACAACCACTATAAGCGCGTCAATGCCCGGATGACCTTTGATGACGTCGAACTGACCAAGTCCAATATTCTGCTGATCGGTCCGACCGGGTGCGGCAAGACGCTGCTGGCGCAAACGCTGGCCAAGATCCTGGACGTGCCGTTCACCATCGCCGATGCCACCGCGCTCACGGAGGCGGGTTACGTCGGCGAAGACGTCGAGAACATCATCCTGCGACTGCTGCAGGTCGCGGACTACGATGTGGAGCGAGCCGAGCGAGGAATCATCTACATCGACGAGATCGACAAGATCGCCCGCAAGTCCGAAAACCCCTCTATCACACGGGACGTCTCCGGCGAGGGCGTGCAACAGGCGTTGCTGAAGATCCTGGAGGGCACGGTCGCCAATGTTCCGCCGCAAGGCGGGCGGAAGCATCCTCAGCAGGAATACCTGCAGGTCGATACGACGAATATCCTGTTTATCTGCGGCGGCGCGTTCGTCGGGCTGGACAAGGTGATTGAACATCGAGCCGGCCAGAAATCGATGGGATTCGGGGCCGAGATCCAGGCGCGGCGCGGGAGACGGATCGGTGAACTATTGGCAAGCGTCCAACCTGAGGACCTGCTTCGGTATGGCCTCATCCCGGAGTTGGTGGGGCGGCTGCCGGTCATGGCGGTGGTGCATGAGCTGGATGAAAAAACGCTGGTACGGATTCTCGTTGAACCGAAAAATGCCCTTTTGCGACAGTACCAGCGGTTCTTAGATTTTGAGCACGTCAAATTGACCTTTACCGACGACGCGATCAGCGCTGTCGCTCAGGAGGCAGCCAGACGTCAGACCGGGGCGCGCGGCCTGCGCGCAATCCTTGAAGAGATCATGCTCGACATTATGTACGAGATCCCATCGCAGTCGAGTATTGCAGAGTGCATCGTTAACCGCGAGACTGTCGTGGAGCGAAAATCGCCTATCATCCTGTATAAGAAGAAGGCCGAATCAGCCTGATCATCGAACCTATCGCGGATCGCCGACGCCCTTTTCTATTCTCAACTTCTTATTCGATCATTGGAAGCCTCCATTCCGGCTATATCCAGACGGTCGGTTGTTTACAGCATGTACATACACGTGAATCGTTTTCGAACGGCCCGCAGATATTGCACGAGGGGCTCCCGCATATGGCAGCAACTGTTCACGGCGGGCTATCTGGCGCTTCTCCTCTCGGCCTCAGGGTGCGCAACGTTCGAGCTTTTTCCCTCGAAGCCGGAGGACGTACCTTCCGGCTCCGACCAGGAGTTAATGAGCCAGGGTGAGGCCGATATTGCCCTGAAAAAGTATGATGAGGGGCGCAAGCACCTCCAGCGCTTGATCAACCACTTTCCTGAAAGCGAACTGGTCCCGGGCGCGCGTCTGAGCGTCGCCCGCAGCTACTTCGATGAAAAGAGGTACGATGAGGCTCGCGCCGAGTACCAACGATTTATCGAACTGTTTCCCCGGCATGAGCAAGTTGACGAGGCCCAATATTACACGGGACTGTCCTATTTCCGCCAGATGGAAAAGGTCGACCGCGATCAGACCATGACCATTAAGGCGGTAAGGGAGTTTCGGTCCCTGATCAGTGAATTCCCCGATTCTCAGTTCGCACCGGACGCGCGGATGAAATTGGCAGAGAGCCTTCGGCAACGGGTTCAGAGAGAGTTGTATGTGGGGAAATTTTACTTTAGCCAGGAAGCCTATGGAGCGGCCATACCGCGGTTCGAGTCGATTCTGAAGGAGTACCCCGGCTCCGAATATGCCGACCAGGCTCTGTACTATCTTGGTGCATCGCTCTGGGAGCTTGAGCAGAAAGCGCCGGCCAAGGCTGCCTTTCAGCGTCTTATTGCCGAGTTCCCCAACTCCGACCTGGCTCCGATGGCGGCACAACAGATCGGTATGGCCTTTGTCCAGGATCCCCGTAACCGTAAGCCGTCTCCCAGCTTCCTGAGCGGCGCGTTCGCCTCGATACCGGAGGTGCTCTCTGAGTTGAAGGACGCAATCATGGATAATCCGCTCTGGCAAGCCGCGGGGCCCTAGAAGGGTACGGTGGGCGTGATCGCCGTGTCGGCATGGGGGGGAAGTACGCCGGCGCCAGGGACGAACACGCTTCTATGGCACTTCACTGAATGTACGGCGCTAACCATTTGAATCGATCGCCATCCCTCGGACATGAAACCCGCGCACTGCTTCACCGGCACCGCCTGCTACCGAAACGAGGTCTTGGGCAAAGTTTCCTTGTCTCGACTGCCATTCGCGATCTCATTCTTCGCGCAGCAGACGTGGGGCCTCAGGATGTCGTTGTCGAGATCGGTCCCGGTACGGGCGTCCTGACCGAAAGCCTGGCCGAACGGGCGGGTTGGCTGGTGGCCGTTGAACGGGATCCGGGACTCCATCGGATACTGGTGGAGCGCCTGGGCAATCGCCCTGGGGTTTCACTCGTCTGTGATGACGCCCTCAAGTTCGATTTTGCCCGTGCGCTCGATAATATGGTCTTAGGACATCAGCGGGCAAAACTGATCTCGAACCTACCTTATTCGGTAGCAACCCCCCTGATCCTTCAGTTGATCCCGCTGCGTCAATACTTTTCCTTTCTCCTAGTCATGATACAGCGAGAGGTGGCACAGCGACTTCTGGCGGCCCCCGGTGAAGAGGGATATAGTGCGTTGACGCTCCGTTGTCGCTACGAGGCGGACGTCACGGCGGTTGTTCGGGTCCCGCGAACAGCCTTCCATCCGAGACCGGCTGTAGATTCCACTCTCGTGCGCCTCGACCTGTTGCCGGAACCCAGAGTGGCCGTACAGTCGCCCGACCTGCTGTTTCGTATCGTGCGGGCTGCTTTCGGACAGCGCAGGAAGATGGTGCGTAATGCGTTGCTGCATGCCGGTATTATGGCGGACTCCACACTACTGGAGCAGACCCTGGCTGATGTGGAGATCGATCCGAAGCGTCGCGGAGAAACGCTGAGCCTTGATGAATTTGCTCGGCTTGCCGATCATCTGCACGCAATGCGCGCCGCGCCCCTTCAAGACGCCCTTTCAGGAGAAGGAGATGTTGCGAACAGCTAAAGAGGGCCCCAGGTGAACCTTCGATGAGGATCTCGGCCATCGGGGAGTTCGGACTGATCGAACGGATCAGACGCATCCTGCCGAGACCGCGTCGCGCCATTCTTGGAATCGGCGACGACTGCGCCGCGTTGCGGCCTACCGCGGGCACAGATCTTCTGCTCACGACGGACCTGCTCGTCGAGGGGGTCGATTTCACACTGCAGACTATCACGCCCCGTCGTCTCGGACGCAAGGCGATGGGGGTGAATCTGAGTGATATCGCCGCCATGGGGGGTCTGCCGCGCGCCGCGTTGGCCGTACTGGCAATGTCGCCTGATGGAGAGATCGAGTTTGTCGATGAGCTCTATCACGGTCTCCAAGAGGAAGGCGCGCGATTTGGGGTCGAGCTCGTCGGCGGTGATCTCTCCGCCTCGTCCACCCTCACAATCGGCGTTACCCTGGTGGGGGAAGTAGCAACAGGGAAGGCTGTCACACGTTCCGGGGCGAAACCTGGAGAGCGGATTTGGGTCACGGGCCGGTTAGGCGCAGCGGCGGCAGGGCTCGCGGCGCTCAGAGCCGGATACCGCCCCCCGGACGACCGAATCGAGACCCCATGTGAACTCACCAGCCCTCTCCAGGAGGCCATCAGGCAGGCCATCGAACGACATCTCTCTCCCATCCCAAGGATCCGGGAGGGAAGGGCGCTGGCAGGGGCCGGCGTCGCATCGGCGATGATCGACCTGAGTGATGGGCTGGCTTCTGATCTAACCCGTCTATGCCGGGAAAGCGGGGTGTCGGCGACGATCAGAGAGGATCGGATTCCAATTGATCAGGCCGCGGCAGCCGTTGCGCAGCACTTCGGTCATGATTCGCTTGCCATGGCGCTGCAGGGCGGAGAGGACTTTGAGTTACTCTTTACCTCGTCGTGGAAGCCAGCCGATATTGCCGCCATCTTCCCTGACGTCGCGACTGTCACCGAGGTGGGGGAGGTCCAAGAAGCAGGTCAGGGATGCCGGCTCGAACGGCGAGACGGCAGTACGGTGACGCTGACTGGCGGGTACGATCATTTCGAGAGAAGATAGCGGGCAGCAATCGGTCGTCAGCTATCAGCTAACGGCTGTCAGCTTCGGTAAGGAGGAATAGCGATGCGGATGCTGAGGGGGGTATTTCACAACCTTTGGATGCTGGGGTCTATTATCGGCGCCGGGTTCCGGGGGGTCGTGACGATCATGGCCTTCACTGAAGGCGGCCTGATGCGGCAGTTTTGCCTGTCGCAACGGACGATCGCCCTTTCCTCCATTGTGCTGGTGTGTCTGACCGCCGGCTCGCTCGTCACATTGCTCAATCTGGGCCGGGACCAGTATTACCGGACCCGTGTGAAATATTTGGAGCGTGAAAACCGCGCGATGATCTCACTCCTGGAAGGGCAGGCCGAGCAACTCGGTAAACTCAAGCTCGAAATGGCTAAACTCAAGGAGTTCGAGGAGAGCGTGCGGCAGGTTGCCGGTCTTGGCGTCGCGACCGAGCTTCAGGCAGGCGAGCCCGAACCCGCCGGCGGTGGCAAGCCCTCAAAGAGCCGCCGGCCGTAATCACTTACTGTGCCCTGACAAAGGGGGCCGCCAGGACCGCATTCGGCCCTAACGCTTCCTCGATCCGGAGCAGTTGATTGTACTTGCAGGTCCGTTCGGTCCGGCTGAGGGAGCCGGTCTTGATCTGACTCGCGCCGGTCGCTACTGCCAGGTCGGCTATTGTCGTATCCTCGGTTTCACCCGACCGATGCGAGATGACGGTCCTATACCCGGCGGACCGCGCCAACTCCATGGCCTGGAGTGTCTCCGTGAGCGTCCCAACCTGGTTAAGCTTGACGAGGATCGCGTTGGCCACCCCCTCATCGATCCCGCGAGCCAGCCGGCGGCTGCTTGTCACGAAGAGATCGTCGCCCACAAGCTGCGTCTGTTTTCCGAGTTCGGCGGTGAGCGCCTTCCACCCCTGCCAATCATCCTCGGCCAAGCCATCCTCAATCGAAACAATCGGGTACTGGCGGATCCAGTCGCCATAGAATCGAATCATCCCCTCTGCATCCCGGATCGAGCCGTCGGACTTCTTAAAAACATACCTATCTCCCTCAAAGAACTCGCTCGCCGCCGGGTCGAGTGCGAGCGCGACGTCTCGACCCGGACGATATCCGGCCTTGGCGATCGCCTCCAGGATCAACTCGACCGCTTCAACATTGGAGCGCAGGCGCGGCGCAAAACCGCCTTCATCGCCTACCGTGGTGCTGTAGCCCCTCCCAGCCAGGACGGCACCCAACCCATGGAAGACCTCCGCTCCGAACCGGATGGCTTCGGCGAAGGTTGGCGCCCCCACCGGTACGATCATGAACTCCTGGAAATCGACGTTGGTGTCGGCGTGCGCCCCGCCGTTAAGAATATTCATGAGAGGCATCGGAAGAATCGTCGCTGCCGGACCGCCCAGATATCGGTATAGCGGCATACCCCGCCCGGCCGCAGCGGCCTTCGCGACGGCAAGCGAGACGCCCAATACCGCATTGGCGCCCAGCTTGGCCTTGTTCTCGGTGCCGTCAAGCGCGATAAGTATCTGATCGATCGCCGCCTGTTCATCGGCCTGTTTACCAATCAGGACAGGAGCGATCAGATCATGGATATGACGGATCGCCTGTTGTACGCCTTTCCCCCCGTAACGCGCCGGATCCCCATCCCTCAGTTCGAGCGCCTCGTGCCGGCCGGTCGACGCGCCGGATGGAACGGCGGCTCGCCCGATGGACCCGTCCTCAAGCACGACATCTACCTCTACGGTCGGGTGGCCTCTGGAGTCAAGGACCTCTCTGGCGACGAGCCTTGCGATCTGCGTCATGGATATAAACCCCTGAGTCGCTTACCGTCAGCCACCCTCTTGACGGCCAGCATCAGCGCGGCCGTCCGAAGGTCGACCTGCTCTTTGCGGGACATCGCCATCACCCGCTGAAATGCCGAGATCATGACCTCAGCCAACCGTTCATTAATTTGATGCTCATGCCAGAAATACTGCTGCAGATCCTGCACCCACTCGAAGTACGAGACCGCAACGCCGCCGGCGTTCGCAAGAATATCCGGAATGACGGCTATGTTTTTCGTGGCAAGGATCCGATCGGCCTCCGGTGTCGTCGGCCCGTTTGCCCCCTCGGCAACGATTCTGGCCCGGATACGGTCGGCGTTCTTCTGCGTAATTTGCCCTTCCGTCGCGGCAGGTACCAGAATATCACAGTCGAGCTCAAGGAGCTCCTCGTTGGAAATTCGATCGCCATTCCGATGCTGGGTGACGGAGCCTCCCGCTGCGTCCTCAGCCAACACCGTCGCAATATTGAGCCCCTTGGCGTTATAGATCCCGCCCTTGCTATCGCTCACTGCGATCACCTGGCAGTCTTCTTCGTACAACAGCTTGGCCGCGATCGCGCCGACATTGCCGAACCCTTGGACCGCTACCCTCGCTCCCTTTAACGGCATGTCGTATTCCCTGGCCGCCGCCTTCACCGTATAGTAGACACCCCGGCCGGTTGCCTCGGCACGGCCCAGCGATCCTCCCAGCAGCAGCGGCTTGCCCGTGACGACGCCGGGCATCGTGATACCCCGATGCATGCTGTAGGTATCCATCATCCAGGCCATAATCTGCTCGTTCGTATACAGATCAGGCGCCGGAATATCCTGATCCGGGCCGATCACGAGGATGATCTCGGAGGTATAGCGGCGGGTCATCCGTTCAAGTTCACCCTGCGACATCCGAGTTGCGTCGCAGCAGATCCCACCTTTCGCGCCTCCGTACGGAAGGCCGATCAACGCGCACTTCCAGGTCATCAGCATCGCCAGGGCCGTCACCTCTTCGAGGTCGACACCGGGATGGTAGCGGATCCCGCCCTTTGTCGGGCCTAAGGTCAGGTCATGCTGGACGCGGTAACCGGTAAAGACTTCAAGTCGTCCGTCGTCCATGAGGGTCGGGACCGATACGACGAGGGACCTCTGCGGCTTCCGCAGCCGCTTGTGAATGCCCGGGTCGAGTGCGAGTCGCCCCGCCACCGAATCCAGTTGTGCCAGCGCCACCTCCAGCATGTTATAACGAGTTACCGGACCTCCTGTCGTCATCCCCGTTGCAACCCCTCTCCCCGACACACTTCACAAATCTCCCCCGCAACACCGATCACGAAGACGGCGCGGGCGGCACCTACTCGGCTACTCCCATGATATAATTAAAATCGGCGACATTGTATCACGATAAGCCCCCCCTCACCATAGTAAACCACGCCACACTACGCCGCGCTCACATGATTCCCGAGGCGAGCCGCCGCGTAAGGCAACGGAACACGGGGCTTGACAATATGTGGGAAAGTGGGTAAATTCTTTTTGTTCACAATGTGGGAATAAGAAATGAGGTTCTTTCGGAAATCGTATGAATAACACCCATGAGTGAAAGACATCAAAGACCCCTCGCCCCCATTTGGGAGAGAGGGCGGGGGTGAGGGGATTTCTAACCAGGGCTAAGAGAGGTTAAGCAATAATGCCAGCCAATGAAGCTGTACTAGATGAGCATTTCACGCCCGTTGGAAAGGGCGCCTTGGACAGCAAGAAGCGTATCGCCCTCACGAAGGCGATAGAAGCCCTGCAAGCCGTCAT
>PQAQ01000071.1 GCA_003105305.1 Candidatus Methylomirabilota bacterium | reverse complement strand
CCAGGCCGCTGATAATTCGGTTGCGTCGCGGAAAGTGGTTCGGCTTGGGCGGCGTAAAGATGGAAAACTCGCTGAGCAGGGCGCCCTGCGCGGCAATCTGATCGGCAAGCTCTCCGTGCTCAGGAGGATAGGTTACCCCCAATCCGCATCCCAACACGGCGATAGTCCGACCGCCCGCGCGCAGCGCCCCTCGATGCGCCGCCGCATCGATCCCGCGGGCCATGCCGCTCACGATCGTCACCCCGCGCTGTGCGAGCGCGGCGCTGATCTCCTCAGCCACCGCGCTGCCGTAGGGGCTGGCTCTCCTGGAACCGACAATCGCTACCGCCACCCGGTCCTCCGGTCTGAGGGTCCCACGCAGATATAGGATCGGCGGCGGGCCATGAACGGCCGCCAGCAGCTCGGGATATCCTTCGTCTCCAAACCGTATCAGACGCAGTCCCCTTGTCTCAACCACCCGCAACTCCCGCTGAAGGGCATCCTGCCATGGGAAGGAGGCGATGGTCTGTGCTATCTGCGGGCTGATACCGGGAACCCGCGTCAGCGCCTCTTCGCCCGCACTGAGTACGGCCTGGGCTGACCCGAGTTCCTGCACCAGACGGTAAAAGGTCGCCGAGCCAACCTCGGGAATCAGGCCAAGCGCCAACCAGGCGTCCCGCTCTGTCAGTCGCTGTACAGCTCCGGCCATAGCCGGCACCGCCTTTCTCTGGAGTACTGCACACTGCTCACGATTGGGTCAACGGGATAAAATCGACGCCTCTCCGGATAACAGTTGACGGATCGATTTGAACGGTAGAGTTGACGGCGGCAAGTCTCACACAGGGGAGGCTGAGCATAGCGGGGCACAGAATAGCTGCGACAGGGACCGGTCTCAGCCCCCTTCGCCCTTTGGCATGTCGGCGGAGCTTCCATCGGCAACCCCGAGGCCGGACGCCCCGCCGCCGAGAGCCGCGAAACCGTACTCCAACAGCGCCGCAGCTTCAACCCACCGCCGGGTGTCGTTGAGGAGCACAGCGATCAGTTGGCGCTCACCCCGCGTGGCCGAGGCCACCAGACAACGACCGGCCAGCGAGGTGTAGCCGGTCTTGACGCCGTCCGCCCCGAAGAACTGTCCAAGCAGTTGATTGTGAGTTCGAATCGTCTTCCGTTTCACGACGTTACCGCTTCGTCCCGTCCGGATGACAAGCGAGGCCTCTCTGGTCTGAACCATACGAGCGAATGTCGGATTGCGCAAGGCTTCACGGGCAAGGATAGCCAAATCATAGGCCGTCGAGTAGTGATCCGGATCGTCGAGTCCGTGGGAATTCATAAAATGTGTTCCCTGCATTCCCAAGGCAGCCGCCTTCGCATTCATCATCTCGACGAACTGCTCTTCACTTCCACCCACATGCTCGGCAGCCGCCAACGCGGCGTCATTCGCGGATTTGATCAGAATCGCCCACAATAGGTCTCTGAGCATCACCCGCTGGCCGCGTCGCAACCCCAGTCCGGTTCCGCCGACAGTGCCGACCCGCTCACCGATCACCACCATGTCGTCCAGTCGCCCCTCCTCCAGGATGAGGAGCGCCGTCATGATCTTTGTTGTGCTGGCCGGGGGGCGTCGTTCCATCGGATGTCTGGCCAGCAGGACCGCGCCGGTATCGGCATCCATCAACAGCGCCGACGCCGCGCTCAGCGCCTCAGGTTCCGGCAGACTCCAACCAGGGTCTGAGACGGCGGCAGCAGTGCGAACTGCCTGACGTATCGGTGTGGGCGCATCCGGTGGGTGATCGGTCTGCGCTCGACTTGGCTGTGAGCGCCTGACGGTTGAGCCGGTTGCCGACGGGATGGTCAGATCTTCCCGAATTCTCGCTGAACGCGGAGACCTCGCCCACGCCGACATCGCGGTCGCGAAGAGGATACCTATCGCGACGAGCGCGATCCGCCTCTTCCCTCTTCTCACGAGCTCCCCCTTATCTGTGGTTCGCCGAACAGCTCGGCCTCAACCAGTTGGCAGATGGCGTGACCCAGCGTCGCGTGAACCTCCTGAATCCTGGGTGTTGATCGAGAGGGGACGACAAATGCATAATCCACCAACGCAGCAAGCTTGCCCCCGTCGCCGCCGGTAAACGCGACAGTACAGAGCTGCAATCGATCCGCCGTCTCGATTCCACATATGACGCTAGAGGATCGACCGCTCGTGCTGATTCCAATGGCGACATCGCCGGCCGACCCCAAGGCTTCAACCTGACGGGCAAAGACCTGATCGTAGCCCCGATCATTACTGATGCTTGTCAGGATCGAGCCGTCGGTGGTCAATGCGATAGCGGGTAGCGCCGGTCGATCGAGCAGGAGACAATTCACCAGCTCGCCCGCAAGATGCTGGGCGTCGGTCGCGCTTCCGCCGTTGCCAAACACCAGAACCTTCCGGCCGGATCGCAGAGCGCCCGCAATGGCCGCAGCCGCCCGAACGACCAGGTCGAGGTGGCCTTCCAGAAAGGTGAGCTTGAGCCCCGCGCTTTCACGAAAAACCGCCTCGGCAACCTCCCGACGCGAACGAGCGATTTCGGATGTCATGTTCCGGTCCCCAGATCCCACACCGACAAGCCGTTTCGGACCTGAGCTGCCATGTTCACTATTCAAAGATCTCCGACGTGGGACGTGGAACTCGGCCCTTCACGCCGCCAACGGACTCGCACGAATCGCGGGTTCCCTTGAGCTATTACCTTACGGTGAGTCGGATTGTCAAGGAGAAAAGAGGAAACCAGGGGTGCCGCCGCCGTTTTATCCCTTGGCTTTCGCCTTGGCGGCCGCTTGCAGTTTAGTGCGCTCCCACGTACGCCACTCATAGACAATTGGGGAGGCCACAAACCAGGACGAGTAGGTGCCGACGCAGACGCCAACAATCAATGCAAGAGAGAAATCGTGAAGCACCTCTCCACCCATGAAAAAGAGCGCGAACAAAACCAGAAGGACCGTCAGCGATGTCACAGTCGTGCGACTGAGAACCTCGTTAATGCTTAGGTTAATGATCTCGCCAAGCGATTCTTTTCGCCGACCCTGCAGATTCTCTCGGATACGGTCAAACACGACCACGGTGTCGGTAAGGGAATACCCGGCGAGCGTGAGCAGCGCAGTGACGATCAAGAGGGTAATCTCTCTATTTAAGATCATGAACAGCCCCAGGATCGCCAATACATCATGGATGGTAGCAACGGCCGCAGCTACCCCATACTTGAATTCGAAGCGCCAGGCGATGTAGGCGATAATGCCGAGCACGGAAATA
Source organism: Candidatus Methylomirabilota bacterium (assembly GCA_003105305.1). Taxonomy (GTDB): domain Bacteria; phylum Methylomirabilota; class Methylomirabilia; order Methylomirabilales; family Methylomirabilaceae; genus Methylomirabilis. The sequence goes on along the minus strand of PQAQ01000071.1, from coordinate 263 downwards.
CTGATGGCCCACAAGGCGGCTTTCTGAAGATCCTTCCCGATGGCCGGTCCGACCTCGTTCGTTCCCTCTACAACAAACGGGTTGTCGGGTAGCCCCTTGGCGAAGATATCCTGCACGCGCTGGGCCATTCCGCTCTGACCGCTCTCCGCCCGCTTGACACGAACCATGATGCGATCCCCGCCTGCGAACTGCTGGGGCTCGCTGTCTTTCAGGCCGTTCTCTATCAGTAACGTCCTGATCTGGCCGAGATCGACCGGCCTACT
>PQAQ01000070.1:658-4369 GCA_003105305.1 Candidatus Methylomirabilota bacterium | reverse complement strand
CGACGAACCGCGGGCCTGGCTCCTTGCCGGGAAAGGGTTCGAACGTTGCAACGACCTCGAGACCGTACGCTGCCGCAAAGTAACCGAAAGCGTCGTGAAACGTCGCGATGCGCCGATTGGGCAGATTGGCCAGCAGGCGTCGGATGTCGGCGTCGGCCGCATCCAGGCCGGCGAGGTAGATATCGAGTCTCTGGCGCAACTCGTTCTTTCGATTCGGGGCGATGCGTTCGATCTCTGCCTCTACCGTATGCGCGATGGCCTTGGCATTGCCGATCGATAGCCAATAGTGCGGATCAACGAGCCGCGCCCGCCGAGCCGCGCCCGCCGAGCCGTCTCCTGGCGCGTCTCGAAGGACGACACCGGCATCCACCGTCACTGCGCGCGTCACACCGGCGCTCAGGGCGATCCGCGCAGCCCAGTCGTCCAGCCCGTGACCGATAAGAAAGAGCACATCAGAGCCGGCGAGATTCCGGACCTTGGCAGGTGTGGGTTCAAAGGTATGCGGGCTCGCGCCCGGCGGCAGAAGCAGCACGACGTCGGCCGCATCGCCTGCGATATGCCGCGCGAAATCGTAGAGAGGAAAGATGGTGGTCGCCACCTTCACCTTGGGTGCCGGACCTGCAGCGTCGGCAGACCAGCAGCCTGCCGGAATAAAACTCCAAACGAGCAGCGCCACAGCAATCCGCGCTGCAATCTGCCATCGGAACGGTCTGCCTGGGACTACCTGTTCTCGTGTCACGGTTCTCCTTTTCGCTCTTTATCGATGGCGCGTGCGATCGCTTCCGGCGTTAAGGACCCGCGAAGCGCCGCGCGGACCTCGGCCGGGATCGGGAGGTTGAGCGGGACATTACAATTGACGCAACGCTTCGATAAACTGGATCGGATCGACCAGCGCCCCGCCGATCCTCAGCGCAAGGTGTAAGTGCGGCCCATGACTATTTCCGGTGCTTCCGACCCGCCCGATGACGTCGCCCTTCTTGACCCGATCTCCAACCTTCACCAGGAACGCCGACTGATGCAGGTACGACGAAAAGATCCCCGCGCCATGATCGATCACTGTGATATTGCCTTCCAGCAGGTAATCGCGACCCAGGTGCGCGACCCTCCCTGCGGCAATCGCTTGTATCGCAAAGCCTGCTGGGGCTTGAAAGTCGGTTCCCCGGTGAAACCGGTACCACTCCTGAGTCGGATTCATCCGAATCTGACCAAATGGGGTCGTCATCGAACCGGTCCGGTCTGTCTTTTCAATCGGATAGGTCGTCCCGTCCTGCCACTCAGGCAGAGGCGAAGAGATCTGAAGCGCCCCGGTGATTTCCCTCTTTTCTCGAGCGATTCTGTCGAGAGCGGCTTGGTCAAAGACCTGTGTGTTCCAGGTTGAGCTGATGCTCTTTTGAAATTCCCCTTTTTCGACGATAAGCGTTCTCGTGGACAAGGCTCGTTTGGTCGTCGTCTCATATACGGTCATATGGTAGGTCCCGGGTTCCTGATACAGATCCACCGCTACAATGCCGTAGAGCGCGCCATCCTTCGTGAACATCGGGATCGCGGTGGGTGTGCCGCCGGTATCGAGGACGCTCTGTACGTCCGAGGCGTTCATGCCGCCGCCGATCTTCACGATGTGTACGTCGCCCTGATGGAGCGTCAGCCCTGCTGGAGTTGCCTCCTGAGCTGCGGACTCAAGGGTCGTGGCAACAAGCAGGACAAAGGCGACGCCGATCAATCGTGTCATGGTATCGGGCCCAACTCCAGATGTTGCGGCGGTGCAGGGGGGAGCTTCCAGATAATCTCCGGATGATTCGTCGAGCCGTGCATCCTGTTGGCAAGCTCAATTCCCTGAAGGTAGCACGTTTCGAACTCGGCAAAGTTCTGGGCCTCGATATGCATCGCCAACGGGTCGAGAATGATCTCGACGTAGCTGTCCAGCACCGCCGTATACTTGGGTCGCGTTGTGTTGGCCTTCTTGAACAGACTGCGCAGGCCGTTGAGTTGGTACGCGGCCAGCGCCCAATTGCCGCCCTTGGCTGCGTAATAGCAGATCCAGTAGCGTTCACTCATCAGCGGCATCAATTGACCCAGCCCTGGCTGCAGTTCCGCCATCTGGTCAAGGGTCAGCTCTCCATGTTTTGTGCGTCCAACAATCGGGTTCGCGTCCGCCACGGTCACCTCCTGTCGTGTGTGTCGTCAGCGCCGGATCCGTACCTGTCATCAGCCTACGCTTCAAGCATCCTATGTTTTGCCGTGCTCTTCAAGACTAATCGTAGGACATTCCATGAAGGGAGATGGGTCTGGGCTGTCGGAGAAACTCCCACCCCCTCGGAAAAATGCCCACCCCCTGTCCGAACTTCTTTACAAGCAGACCTTCATTCGACACCGCATAGCCCTTTATTTGTCGTTAATTATAGATAATGCTTCTTGACACTCAATAGGCCTGAGCTGGCACGCGATTTGCTCTCTCCTGAGTGAGAATTGCGCAAAAAGCGAGAGTTGAATGATGACTATTCATGTAATCGTCTGCTCCAATCGTTCGGAACTGGTGAATGCCGCGTCGCGGGTGTTCGACGGCGAAGGGTTCACGCTCACACTCTGTGAGTGCGGACTGCAAGCGCTGGCGGCGGCCGAAGTGGTAGACGCCGACCTTCTGATACTGGATTTGGAAACATCCGGACTTGACTGTCTCTTGATGCTTGCAGCCATCAAAGAGTTGGCCCCCAGGCTACCGATCGTGGCGGTATCGACGAGGCCTCAGATTGACGCACGGGTTGTCTCCCATAAGGGCGTGTCATATGTCACGCTTCCCTCCGATTCCGCCGGTACCATGGAGAAGGTCTTGGCCGGGTTAGCGCAGACCGAACGGACGAGATATGTATCCGAGTCAACGTCGTGACGGGGATGGTCGATGGGCCTCTCTTTATGGAGGGGACCGGAAAAACTGGAGCGACAATATGAACAGCGCACATCGTCATTCCAATATGTATGGTCAGTGGAGGCGAAATAAGGCCGTTGCCGATTTGCGGGGTGGAGTGAAGGAACAGTCGCCCCGGGACGATCGAGCGGTCAGCATTATCGAATACTCGGCGGAGAAGAAGGCCAGAAACAGCTATCCTCATAAGATTATCTCTCCTCCTGCTCCGGGCCGGTGTTGCCAGACCCATATGAATCGGATCGGGACAATGCAGGCGGATGGGGACGATAAGTTCTTCTATAAGCGCTGTGTGCGCTGCGGCTTCACGGTACGAGAGTTTGTGTCGGCCATTGATATTGATCGGCTGCTGGGTGCCGGGGTATCGGACTGGGATCATACGGAACGCTGGCTTGACCGGATCCAGCGGGATGCGCAGACCGACATCGCCGCCTGACCTGTCTGCCGACAGGCCGTCCGGATCAGTGTCGTTAATGCGGCATCAGGTGTGCGGCGCCCGTGGTCGTGATGCGGTGGGACACAGTGCGGAAAAGGTCTGGAAAAAAGCGACCGAAGGCGTTAGAATTTTGCGTTGTGCGCACATCCGAAGAAGCGTGAGAAGCGGGAGCAGTGATGAGTAGTCGCTCAAAGGCAATCGAGGCCCTGGCCAGTCAGGAATACAAGTACGGGTTCGTGACGGAGATCGAAGCCGATGCGGTCCCCAAGGGCCTCAGCGAGGAGGTCATCCGGACGATCTCCTCGAAGAAGGGCGAGCCGGAGTGGCTGCTCCAGTGGCGCCTGAAGGCGTACCG
>PQAQ01000070.1:394-591 GCA_003105305.1 Candidatus Methylomirabilota bacterium | reverse complement strand
AAGAGCCTCGATGAGGTTGATCCCAAGCTGCTGGAGACATTCCAGAAGCTCGGCATTCCCCTGACGGAGCAGAAACACCTCGCAGGCGTCGCGGTCGATGCGGTCTTTGACAGTGTTTCGGTGGCCACGACGTTCAAGGGGAAGCTGTCGGAGTTGGGGATCATCTTCTGCTCCTTTTCTGAGGCGGTGCAGAATCA
>PQAQ01000070.1:0-317 GCA_003105305.1 Candidatus Methylomirabilota bacterium | reverse complement strand
AACTTCTTCGCCGCGCTGAACTCCGCGGTCTTCAGCGACGGGTCGTTCTGCTATATTCCCAAAGGTGTACGCTGCCCGATGGAGCTCTCGACCTACTTCCGCATTAACGCTGCCGAGACCGGCCAGTTTGAGCGGACCTTGATTATTGCGGACGAGGGCGCCTATGTGAGCTACCTGGAAGGCTGCACCGCCCCGATGCGGGATGAGAACCAGTTGCACGCCGCGGTCGTGGAGTTGATTGCCCATGACGACGCCCAGATCAAGTACTCGACGGTTCAGAATTGGTATCCGGGCGACAAGGAAGGGAAGGGCGGCAT
>PQAQ01000069.1 GCA_003105305.1 Candidatus Methylomirabilota bacterium | reverse complement strand
CGGGGCGCATGGATAATCAAAGAGTGGGTTATTGTAAATAGCTGAAGGCTTCCCTTGCAGGAGGCCTGGAGCGTGCGGAGCGCAGATGCGTGAGATAATTACATTGGCTTGTGGTGAGTGCAAGAGACGAAATTATACCACGAGAAAGAATAAACAGAATACGCCGGACAGAGTCGAACTAAGCAAATATTGTCGCTGGTGCCGCAAGCACACCGCTCACAAGGAAGCCAAGTAGGCGGTTCGGGTGTCACGTTGACGGTGGAGTCGGCCGCAACAGAACTGCGCACTCGGAATCGCATAGAGGCCAGTAGCTCTAACGGCAGAGCACCGGACTCCAAATCCGGGGGTTGGGGGTTCAAATCCCTCCTGGCCTGCCACATGGAGGCGGGCGCACCATATCGCAATTGAAAAGGGGTAACTGTCGGCAGCGGGACGGTGCCGGTATAAATTGATGTTTCTTCCGAAGGGCCGGTGCGTGAATCGAGGATCACTCGATTAGCGTAAATTACGCAAAAAGACCTACCGAAGACGAAGAGTCGGAGGAGTACAAAGACGGCGATGATGCAACGATGGGAACAACTGATTCAATTTTTAGGAGAGGTCAGGGTTGAACTGAAGAAGGTCAATTGGCCCCTGAGGAAAGAGGTGATGGGATCGACAATCGTTGTCATCGTATCGGTGTTTATCCTCTCTTTTTTCCTTGGAATAGTAGATCTCACATTACAGAAACTGCTTACCTTATTAGTTAGATAGATAGCCGAGTCAACCGATGCTGACGGGTCAGACCATGTCGCAAAATTGGTACGTCATTCATACATATTCGGGTTTCGAGAACAAGGTAAAGGAAAGCATTGAGCGGCGGGCCGCCGCCTTGGGGTTATCTGATAAGATCTCCAAGGTCATGATTCCCACCGAAGACGTGGTCGAGCTCAAGAAGGGAAAACGGACGGTCTCCTCCAGAAAATTCTTTCCCGGATATGTTCTGATTAAGGCGGAGATGTCCGAACAGCTTTGGTATCTTGTGAAGAATACCCCGAAAGTGACCGGTTTTGTCGGTCCGGCTACGCAACCAACGCCGGTTCCCGAGGAGCAGGTACAAGCGATCCTGCAGCAGGTGGAAGAAGGAGCCGAGCGGCCAAAGCATCGGGTCATGTTCCTTCGTGGAGAAAGCGTTCGAGTGATCGATGGTCCGTTTGCCAACTTCACTGGCCTCGTTGACGAGGTCAAGCCGGACAAGGGACGATTAAAGGTGATGGTCAGTATCTTTGGGAGACCAACCCCTGTGGACCTGGAGTTTCTTCAGGTTGAAAAGGTATAAGTAAACGGCTGACAGCCCATAGCTAACGTTGCTGCATTCGAGGTCATCATGGCTAAAAAGGTTGCTGCGATTGTAAAACTTCAAGTCCCCGCCGGTAAGGCCAATCCGGCGCCGCCGGTCGGTCCTGCGCTTGGACAGCACGGCGTCAACATTATGGAGTTCTGTAAGGCCTTCAATGCGCAGACAGCGTCGGAAGAGGGCTTGGTGATTCCTGTTGTCATCACCATATATGCGGATCGCTCTTTTACGTTTGTCACGAAGACGCCGCCGGCATCGATCCTGTTAAAGCAAGCGGTAGGAATCGCGAAGGCCTCCAAAGAGCCGAACCGCACAAAGGTTGGGAAGGTGACCAGGAAGCAGGTGGAAGAGATCGCACGAACGAAGATGCCGGACCTGAACGCGATATCGCTGGAGTCGGCTGTCAGGATTATCGAGGGAACGGCGAAGACCATGGGGATCGAGGTGGTCTGAAGCTGTAGTGGGGTGAATGATGCCGAGAATCGGGAAACGTTACGACAAGGCTGCTGAGGCGGCGAAGCAAGTGGGCGCATGCAACTTGGCAAAGGCCATAGAGGTTGTCAAGTCGAATGCCGTTGCGAAGTTTGATGAGACGATGGAAATGGCGGTTCGTCTGGGGGTTGATCCGAAGCACGCCGATCAGATGGTCAGGGGTACGGTCGTATTGCCCCACGGAACAGGCAAGAGTGTTCGGGTGCTGGTCTTCGTCAAGGGCGAACAGGAAAAAGAGGCTCGAGAGGCCGGCGCCGATTATGTAGGCTGTGAAGATCTGGTGGAGAAGATCCAGCAGGGGTGGCTCGAATTTGATCGGGCGATCGCGACCCCGAACGTCATGGGCCTCGTCGGGCGTCTCGGAAAGGTGCTCGGCCCTCGAGGATTGATGCCTAATCCCAAGACCGGCACCGTTACCTTTGATGTCGGAAGAGCGGTGAGAGAGTTTAAGGGTGGCAAGATTGAGTATCGCACGGAGAAGGCGGGGATTGTGCATGCGCCTTTCGGCAAGGCCTCGTTTACAGCTAACCAGCTCTATGAGAATGCGGTGGCGTTGCTCGATGCGTTGGTGCGGGCCAAGCCGGCTTCCAGTAAGGGTCGATACCTCAATGGGGTCGCGGTATCGTCGACGATGGGGCCAGGTGTACGGGTAGATCTTGACACCCTGGTGGGGTTGGCAAAGAGCTGAGTCGCCGGCGCGCCGTGCATGGAGGGGACAGTGAATCGAACAGAAAAAGCAGCGGTAGTTGATGAACTGAAGACCGCGCTGGCGGGGGCGACAGTGGCGATGCTGGCCGATCCTCAAGGCCTCACGATGAGCGAGTTGACCGAGCTGAGAACGACGCTTCGGCAGCAAGGCATGGCGCTTCAGGTTGTAAAGAACACGCTCGCGAGATTGGCCACTGCGGGAACGGAGTTTCAGGATCTTAGGCCGTATCTTGTCGGTCCGACTGCGATTATTCACGGCAACGAGGATCCCACCGTACCGGCCAAGCTTCTCGTCACGTTTACGAAGACGAAACCGACCTTCCGAATCAAAGCCGGTTTTGCGGAGGGAACGGTGCTGGCCGGGCAAGACGCGATGGCGCTCGCCGATCTCCCTTCGCGTGACGTGCTTGCGGCCAAACTGGCCGGCTTGATGCAGTCCCCGTTGCGCGGCCTTGTGACAGTGTTGAATGGACCCCTTCGTTCCCTCCTGATGGTCCTGGAGGCGGTGAGGCAGCAGAAGGGGTAGAGACCCAGCCTTGGTCTGAAACGGCCCGGGTATCGTCGGTATATCGGTTACTACGCAGTCAAGGAGAGGAGTGACGATGGCAAAGGTCACAGTTGATGATGTGTTGGATTCGATCGAGGCGTGGACGGTGTTGGACCTCAACAAATTGGTCAAGGGGATTGAGGATAAGTTCGGGGTCTCTGCAACGGCGATGATGCCCGTGGCGGCAGCCGGCCCGGGTGGAGCCTCGGCTGCTGCGGCGCCGGCAGCCGAAGAGAAGACCGAATTCTCGGTCATTCTTGCCTCCGCAGGGGAAAAGAAGATTCAGGTGATCAAGGAGGTACGGGCTATCACCGGGCTGGGCTTGAAAGAGGCGAAGGACTTGGTCGAAGGCGCGCCCAAGCCGGTGAAGGAAGGCCTGTCAAAAGCTGATGCGGAGGAGATGAAGGCGAAACTCGAGGCGACCGGCGCGACCGTAGAAGTCAAGTAGCACAAGTAATACGGAAAGAGAAGGAGTTACGGACGTATGGCCCTTGCGAAGAAGAACGTAGTTGCTGAGCGCTGGAATTTCGGCAAGATCAAAGAGGTGATCTCGATTCCGAATTTGATTGAGATCCAGCGACGGTCTTTCGACCAATTCCTGCAAATGAAGGTTCCGCCCCACGCGCGCGAGGAGATCGGCCTTCAGGGGGCCTTCGCCGGTATCTTCCCGATTTCCAATTACGATAATTCGGCGTCGTTGGACTTTGTGAAATACGAATTTGGGGCACCCAAGTACGGCGCCGAGGAGTCGCTGGAAAAGGGGATGACCTACTCTGTTCCACTGAAGGTCACCCTCCGCCTGATGGTGTGGGACAGGTCCGTCGGCTCCGAGGCGGGCAGTATTAGGGATATTAAAGAGCAGGAGGTTTATCTGGGCGAAATGCCCCTGATGACGCCGCAAGGTACCTTCATTATTAATGGAACGGAGCGGGTGGTGGTCAGTCAACTGCACCGTTCTCCGGGGGTCTTTTTTGATCATGACAACGGCAAGACCCACCCGAGCGGTAAGATTCTCTATTTCGCTCGTCTTATACCGTACCGCGGCTCCTGGTTGGAATTCGAGTTCGATGGAAATGACGTTCTGCATGTTCGGGTGGACCGAAGACGGCGGTTTTTGGCGTCGATCCTTCTGCGAGCAATCGGCTACGGGAGTAATGAGGAGATTCTGAACCTTTTCTACGAGCGGGATGTGTTTCGTGTGGAGAAAGGGAAGGAGATCCTGCTCCAGGTGGGATCGCCCGGCGCCACGAGTTTCCGGGTGAGCAGGGATATTCCCGATCCTCACACCAAGCAACTGATTCTTGGGGCGACGAAGCGAATTACGAAGGTCGCTCAGAAGCGACTGCACGCGCTGAAGATTGAGCAGGTGTCGCTTTATAGAGAGGATCTCATCGGCAGGATCGCGGCTGCTGATATTGTGGACACGGCGAGCGGCGAGGTCATCCTTGAATGCGCCCAGGAGATTACAGAAGAGGCGCTGGACAAGATCCTCAACTGTGGCGTGACCAGCTTTGCTGCGCTGGCCAGCGTAGACGGCCGGGATCTGTTTGAGATTCGGGAAAGCATTGTTCGCGACTCGACCCGCTCTGAGAAGGACGCGCTCACTGAGATGTATCGGAGAATGCGACCGGGCGATCCGCCTAACGAGGAGGCCACCAAGGCGTTTCTCGAGTCCATCTTTTTTAGTCCAAAACGCTATGACCTTTCCAGGGTGGGACGTCTGAAGATCAATCGCAAGCTTGGGCTTGACGTGCCGCTTGAGGTTCATGCGCTGATGTGCCGGCGATATCGACCATCGGACATGGAGGAGCGAATAGGCCAGATCGATGATATCGTGGAGACGATCCGATATCTCCTCAGGTTGAAGCATGGGGAGGTCGGAACCTCTGTCGATGACATCGACCATCTGGGCAATCGTCGAGTTCGATCGGCCGGGGAACTCCTGGAGGAACAGTTCCGGATCGGATTGGCCCGTATGGAGCGAGCGGTCCGGGAGCGAATGAGTACGCAGGAACTAGAGACTCTAATGCCGCACGACCTGGTGAATGCCAAGCCGGTCACGGCGGCGCTGAAGGAGTTTTTCGGCAGTTCTCAGCTTTCTCAGTTCATGGACCAGACCAACCCGTTGGCCGAACTGACCCATAAGCGGCGGCTGTCGGCCTTGGGTCCCGGAGGGCTGTCTCGCGAGCGGGCCGGGTTTGAGGTTCGGGACGTTCATCCGACACACTATGGTCGGATGTGTCCAATCGAAACGCCGGAAGGCCCGAACGTCGGTCTTATCGCGAGTCTGTCGACGTATGCCCGCGTCAACGATTTCGGCTTCATCGAGACGCCATATCGCAAGGTCCGTGATGGGGTCGTTACCGACGAGATCGAGTATCTGACGGCTGACGAAGAGGAGAAGCACACTATCGCGCAGGCCAACGCCGAACTCGACGGACGGGGCCGGTTTATATCAGATCGGATCTCAGCGCGGACGGAAGGCAACTTTGTTTCAACGCCTCCGGCGAATGTCGACTACATGGACGTCGCTCCGAAGCAACTTGTCGGGGTCTCGACGTCGCTCGTTCCGTTCCTCGAGCACGATGACGCAAATCGTGCGCTCATGGGCGCCAACATGCAGCGCCAGGCGGTCCCTCTGCTTCGGCCGGAGGCGCCCATAGTCGGTACCGGGATGGAACATCCCGCGGCGAGAGACTCGGGAACGGTGGTGACGGCCAGGCGTGGAGGGATCGTTGAATCGGTGACTGCCGATCGGATCATCGTTCGCGCCTCGGACGGTAGAGGTGAAGACGGCGAAGAAGATACGGGGGTGGACATTTACACCCTGGTGAAGTTTCGGCGCAGCAACCAGAATACCTGTCTTACACAGAAACCGATTGTGGTCAAGGGGGAGCGGATCGTCAAGGGTCGGGTAATTGCCGACGGGCCGGCGACCCAGAACGGTGAACTGGCGCTTGGACAGAATGTGTTGGTGGCGTTCATGCCGTGGGGCGGCTACAACTTTGAGGATGCCATCCTGATCAGTGAGCGGCTGGTGAAGGATGATCGCTATACCTCGATTCACATTGAGGAGTTCGAGATCGAAGCGCGTGAGACCAAGCTGGGAAAGGAGGAGATTACGCGCGATACCCCAAATGTGGGCGAGGATGCACTGAAGGATCTCGACGAAAGCGGAATTGTTCGGATTGGCGCCGAGGTGAAGCCCGGGGATATTCTGGTGGGGAAAGTGACCCCAAAAGGTGAAACTGTCCTCACTCCAGAGGAGCGACTGTTGCGGGCCATCTTTGGCGAGAAGGCCGAGGATGTGCGGGACGCCTCGCTCTATGTTCCACCAGGGATCTGCGGTACGGTCGTCGATGTAAAGGTTTTCTCAAGGAAGGGTGTTGAGAAAGACGAGCGGGCGAAGTCGATCGAGGATGAGGAGGTCAGCCGACTCCGCAAGGACTTCGAGGACGAGATCGGCATCATCGCTGCGGATCGGGATCGGAAATTGCGTTCCCTCCTGGCAGGGAGAAATGTCAACAAAGAGATCCGAAGCCGACTTACGCGGAAGGTCATCGTTCCAAAAGGCAAGAAATTGACCGACGATGCTCTGGACAAGCTCTCCCACGAGGAGTTGGTGGATCTCGCAGGACGACTAGACGACGAACTGGGTCGAAAGGCGAGTCGAATCAGTGACGCGGCAGATAACCAGGTCCACGTGCTGCAGACGCTGTTGGAGGAGCGAATCAACAGAGCGACCAGAGGGGATGAACTGGCCCCCGGGGTGTTCAAGATGGTCAAGGTCTACGTCGCCATGAAGCGAAAGCTCTCTGTTGGCGATAAGATGGCCGGTCGACATGGGAATAAGGGGGTTATCGCGAAGGTCCTGCCGGAGGAGGACATGCCTTATCTGCCCGACGGCACACCTGTTGAGGTCGTCCTGAATCCGCTGGGCGTGCCTTCTCGAATGAACGTAGGTCAGATCCTGGAGACCCACTTGGGCTGGGCGGCGGGGGCAATGGGGATGCGGGTTGCTTCACCAGTCTTTGATGGGGCCAAGGAGTCGGAGATTAAGATCTGGCTCAAGCGAGCCGGACTTCCCGTTTCAGGGAAGACCGCGCTTTACGATGGACGAACCGGAAAGCCATTCCACCAGGAGGTCACGGTCGGATATATCTACCTTATGAAGTTGGCTCACCTTGTCGACGACAAGATTCACGCCCGCTCCATTGGGCCCTACTCGTTAATCACCCAGCAGCCATTGGGTGGCAAGGCTCAATTTGGCGGACAGCGATTCGGCGAGATGGAGGTGTGGGCGCTGGAGGCGTACGGCGCCGCCCATACCTTACAAGAGATACTGACCGTGAAGTCGGATGACGTCGTCGGGCGAACCAAGATGTACGAGTCGATTGTCAGAGGCGACTGCACGCTCGATCCGGGACTGCCGGAATCGTTCAATGTCCTGGTAAAGGAACTACAAAGCTTGGCGCTGGATGTTGAGTTAAAAAAGGAGTAGCCGTGAAGGACAGCGATCGGCTTGGGCTCGTAGCGGATGGCTGTCCTCATGTGGAGGTAGTCGTTGGATAAGTTTTTTGGATTCTACGACGAAAAGACCGTCGATCCCACCAGCTTCAAGGCCATTCGGATCGGACTCGCGTCGCCGGAGAAGATCCGGTCGTGGTCCTTTGGAGAGGTGAAGAAGCCGGAGACGATTAACTACCGGACATTCAAGCCGGAGCGGGACGGCCTGTTCTGCTCCAAGATCTTTGGCCCGACCAAGGACTGGGAGTGCAACTGCGGCAAGTATAAGGGGATCAAACATAAGGGCGTTGTCTGCGATAAGTGCGGCGTTGAGGTTATCCGAAGTAAAGCGCGGAGACAGCGGCTGGGTCACATCGAGTTGGTCTCTCCGGTCGTCCATGTCTGGTTTTACAAGGGTGTACCCAGTCGAATCGGTTATCTCCTCGATATCACGCTCCGCGACCTTGAGAAGGTTCTTTATTTTGAAACCTATATTGTCCTCAATCCCGGCAAGACCTCCTTTGCCGTGAAACAGCTCTTGACTGAGGAGCAGTATCGCCAGGCCAGTGAAGAGCATGGGGACGGCTTCAAAGCTGGTATCGGCGCAGGGGCGATCCGAGATCTGTTGAAGCGGTTAAACCTGCGTGAATTAGCTGACGGTCTACATGCGCAGATGCTTCAAGAGACCTCCCAACAGAATCGGAAGAAGATTACAAAGCGGTTGCGAATTGTGGAGGCGTTTATCGATTCCGGCAATAAGCCGGAATGGATGATCCTGGATGCGATTCCAGTCCTGCCTCCGGAACTCCGGCCGCTCGTCCCGCTTGATGGGGGCCGTTTTGCCACATCAGACCTGAACGATCTCTATCGACGGGTGATCAATCGTAATAACAGACTCAGACGTCTTATTGAGCTTCGGGCCCCTGACATTATCATCCGAAACGAGAAGCGAATGCTGCAAGAGGCGGTGGACGCGTTGTTTGATAATGGCCGCCGTGGTCGCGCGCTGAAGGGGCAGAATAACCGTCCCCTCAAGTCTCTTTCGGAGATGCTGAAGGGAAAGCAGGGACGATTCCGCCAGAACCTCCTCGGGAAACGGGTGGATTACTCCGGGCGATCGGTGATTGTGGTGGGGCCGGAATTGAAGCTACACCAGTGTGGGTTGCCAAAAAAGATGGCGCTTGAGCTGTTCAAGCCGTTTATCTTCAGAAAGCTCCTGAAGGACGGGCTTGTGACCACGATCAAGAGTGCCAAGAAATTGGTAGAAAAGAGCAAGCCTGAGGTGTGGGATGCTCTGGAAGAGGTCATCCGCGAGCATCCGGTGCTCCTGAACCGCGCTCCGACACTGCATCGGCTGGGCGTGCAGGCGTTTGAACCGGTGCTGGTGGAAGGGGAGGCGATTAAGATCCATCCCTTGGTCTGCGCGGCTTTCAATGCGGACTTCGACGGCGACCAGATGGCCGTACATGTGCCCCTGTCGCCTGAGGCCCAGATCGAGGCGTCGGTCCTGATGATGGCGCCCCACAATATCCTGTCGCCGGCAAACGGGTTACCTATCGCGTCCCCCAGTCAGGATATCGTCCTGGGTTGTTACTATCTGACCAGGAGCAGGGCCGGCGAGCAAGGAGAGGGGCGAGTATTCTCCGATCTGGATGAGGTGAAGGCGGCCTATGATGCCGACGAGGTGACTCTGATGGCATCCATCAAGGTCCGCGTCGACGGCGAATTGATGGAGACGACCCCGGGTCGCTGCATCTTCAATGAACATCTGCCCTCCACCCTCCGGTTCATCAACCAGGAGATGAACAGGCGGGAGCTCACCCGCCTGATTGCACAGTGCTACTATCTGCTGGGAAATGCGGAAACGGTGAAACTCCTTGACAATCTGAAGGATCTTGGATTCAGGTATGCGACGCTCGCCGGCATCTCAATCGGGATCGACGATATGCTCATTCCATCCACGAAGAGCAAACTGATCGACGAGGCCAATAAAGAAATCGTTAAGATCGAACATGAATATCAGGATGGTCTGATTACTAAAGGCGAGCGCTACAACAAGATTATCGATATCTGGACTCACGTCACCGAACGCGTATCGGATGAGATGTTCCGTGAGATAGAGGCGGAGGAGAAGGGGGAATTTAACCCCGTGTTTATGATGGCCGACTCCGGTGCAAGAGGCAGTCGACAGCAGATCAGACAGTTGGCGGGTATGCGCGGCCTGATGGCTAAACCCTCCGGCGAGATCATCGAGACCCCCATCACTGCGAACTTCCGGGAGGGGTTGACCGTTCTTCAGTATTTCATCTCGACTCACGGGGCGAGAAAAGGATTGGCTGACACCGCCTTGAAGACAGCCGACTCCGGCTATCTGACGCGTCGGTTGGTCGATGTGGCGCAGGATGTCATTGTCACTGAGGTAGATTGCGGTACGCCCAATGGGATATGGGTCACGCCCCTCATTGAAGGGGGCGAGATTATTCAGCCCCTGCGTGACCGAATCCTCGGCAGGGTCGCCCTGGATGATGTCCTTGACCCGTTCACGGGAGAGGTGTTGGTTGAGGCGAATCTGGAGATCGTGGAGGTGTTGGCCAGCAAGATTGAAAATGCCGGCATCGATCGGGTGAAGATTCGTTCGGTTCTCACCTGCGAGGCGCGGCGCGGTATCTGCATCAAGTGCTACGGCCGAAATCTCGCTACCGGCAGACTGGTGGAATTGGGAGAGGCGTGCGGCGTCTTGGCGGCGCAATCTATCGGCGAACCCGGAACCCAGTTGACGATGCGGACGTTCCATATCGGCGGTGCGGCGAGCCGCGCGGTCGAGCAGAGTACGCTCGAATGCAAGGGGGCGGGAATCGTGAGATTCGCAAACCTGCGAACCGTGAAGACTGCGAAGGATGATTACGTGGTGATGAATCGCAATGGCGTCATCACCCTTATGGACGAGAAGGGGCGGAAGAAAGAAAGCTACCCCGCAGTCTATGGCGCCCACCTGAAGGTAAAAGACGGCGCGACGGTGAAGGCGGGAGAGGTGTTGATGGAGTGGGATCCCTTTACGAGTGCGATTCTGGCTGAGCATGGCGGGCGAGTTCATTTCCGCGATGTCGTGGAGGGTGTGACCATCCGAGAGGAAGTGGACGAGGTGACCGGTCTGTCTCAGCGAGTCGTAGTAGAGCATGGGCGGGAGGAGTTACAGCCCAGAATTTCCATAAAGGATGAGGAGGGCGCCACTGCCTTTCGATGCCTGTTGCCTGTCAGTGCTCACCTGATGGTCACCGAGGGCCAGATGGTGTCGGCTGGCGACGTTATCTCGAAGATACCGCGGGAGACGATGAAAACGAAAGACATCACGGGTGGGCTCCCGCGAGTGGCCGAACTGTTCGAGGCGCGCCGGCCCAAGGATGCAGCCGTCATCTCCGAGATCGACGGTCGCGTGGAACTGGGCGGAATCGTGAAGGGGATGCGTAAGCTGTCCGTTCGGGATGAACACGGCGACCTCAGGGAATATCTCATTGCAAGACGACGGCACGTCAATGTGCTGGACGGGGACGAAGTCAAGGCTGGCGAAGCGTTCATGGACGGTCCCATCAACCCCCACGACATCCTGGATGTGCTGGGCGAACAAGAGCTCCAGAAGTATCTCGTGAACGAAATTCAGGAGGTCTACCGGCTCCAGGGTGTTCAGATCAACGATAAGCATATTGAAGTTATTGTGCGCCAGATGCTCAAGCGCGTCCGAGTCGAGACGGTCGGTGATACGAATTTTCTGGTTGGCGAGCATGTCGATAAGGGCGTCTTTCTTGAAGAAAATCAGCGGACCGTGGCTGCGGACGGAACACCGGCTACCGCTAAGCCACTTCTCCTGGGAATTACGAAGGCYTCCCTCTCYACTGACAGYTTCATCTCTGCCGCTTCGTTCCAGGAAACGACGAAGGTCTTGACGGAAGCGGCTATCAACGGGGCAAGGGACGAGTTGCGCGGCCTGAAAGAGAACGTCATTATGGGTCGGCTGATTCCGGCCGGTACCGGGATGAGGTGGTATCGAGAGACCACGATCTCGACCCCGGAGGTCGCGGCGCCAAAGGAGATCCTGGCGGGAACGAACGTCGCCATCGACGAAGATGCGGATGAAGTGGACGCGCCCCTCAATAATTAATTCAGGAATTCGGTCATTAAAAGGCTTGACAAGCATAATCCGGTCTGTATACTAGGAAGGTTGCCTAAGAGAGGGAGGAGCCAGTGCCCACGATTCACCAGTTAGTTCGTAAGGGTCGAGCTGCGGCCGTCAAGAAGGCTAAGGCACCAGCGCTACAGCGGTGTCCGCAGCGACGCGGCGTCTGTATTCGCGTCTATACAACGACACCAAAGAAGCCGAATTCGGCTCTTAGAAAGGTGACCAGGGTACGCCTCAGCAACGGGATTGAGGTGACCACATATATTCCGGGAATCGGCCATAATCTGCAGGAGCATTCTATTGTCCTGATCAGAGGCGGTCGCGTCAAGGATCTCCCGGGCGTCCGCTATCACGTGATTCGCGGCGCGCTGGACACGGCGGGAGTTCAGGATCGCAAACAGGCTCGATCCCTTTACGGAGCGAAGAGACCTAAGATCGGTTAGCGACCTCCGGTACGGAAGAGACCATCGGTTCTTCATGGACCATGCCTGAAGCGCCGATTTTAATTTTCTGACTTCGTACTGGATTCACCATTTCGGGGAACGTTTTATGCCGAGACGAAAAGTAACTGACAAACGTGAGATCGCCGCTGACGCTGTCTATAACAACCGGATGGTTGCTAAGTTTATCAATACTATGATGGTGACCGGCAAGAAAAGCATCGCCGAATCGATCATCTATGGGTCGATGAAGATTATTGAGGATCGAGCGAAGACCGATCCGCTGCGCCTGTTCAAACAGGCGGTCGATAACGTGAAGCCGGTCCTTGAGGTTAAATCGCGTCGCGTCGGCGGCGCGACCTATCAGGTGCCTGTGGAGGTTCGAGCGGATCGTAGAACCTCGCTTGCGTTTCGCTGGATCATCGGCTTTTCGAGAAAGCGCACAGAAAAGACCATGGCAGAGCGGTTGGCTGCTGAGTTGATGGAGGCGGCGGCAAACCGAGGAAGCTCAGTGAAGAAAAAGGAAGATACACACAAAATGGCTGAGGCTAACAAGGCGTTTGCCCATTATCGATGGTAGCAACAAAGGGCAGCGTGGAGCCGTGAACTCCTTCGCCGTTGCCGATAGCCCAGCGCGGAATGAATAGCTTCTATATGAGACCCAGGACGTAGAAATGGCTGAGACCTATTCTATACAGACCGTCAGAAACATCGGAATCATGGCTCATATCGACGCCGGAAAGACGACCACCACCGAGCGAATCCTGTTCTATACCGGCAAGACCTATAAGATCGGGGAGGTCCACGAGGGCGCTGCTGAGATGGATTGGATGGAGCAGGAGCGCGAGCGAGGAATTACCATTACCTCCGCGACTACGACCTGCTTTTGGCGGAATCACCGAATTAATATCATTGATACGCCGGGACATGTGGATTTTACGGTTGAGGTCGAACGGTCTCTTCGCGTATTGGACGGGGCTGTAGCGGTCTTTGACGCTGTGGCCGGCGTGGAGCCTCAGTCGGAGGCGGTGTGGCGTCAGGCGAATAAGTACAGTGTCCCCCGTATCGCCTTCGTCAATAAGATGGATCGCATGGGGGCGGACTTCGGCCAGTGCGTCCGAATGATAACTGAGCGTCTTGGCGCTGTTCCGTTGGTTGTGCAGCTTCCTATCGGCAGAGAGGATCAGTTTACGGGCGTCGTTGATCTGATCCGGATGAAGGCAGTGATCTGGAATGAGGAGACGCTGGGCGCCAGCTATCGGGAAGATGAGATCTCGGATGAGATGCGCCCGCTGGCCCAGGAGGCTCGAGAGCGGCTGCTGGAAACTATTGCTGAAGTCGACGACGGTTTCCTGGCCCGGTATGTCGATGGTCTCGTTGTCGGACCGGACGAAATTAAGGCCGCTATCCGGAGCGCCGTGCTGAAGCTGCAGTTGGTCCCGGTGTTGGCTGGAGCGTCGTTTAAGAATAAGGGGGTCCAACCTTTGCTGGATGCGGTCGTTGACTACCTTCCGTCCCCGATTGATCTTCCGCCTATCGAGGGTGTCGAGCCCGCTACCGGAAAATCTGCCGGGCGAATCGCAAATGCCGAAGAGCCGTTCTCCGCCCTGGTATTCAAGATTATGACGGACCCGTATGTGGGGCAACTGGCCTTTTTCAGGGTCTATTCGGGGAGTCTGGGTTCGGGCAATCAAGTGTACAACACGACTCGTGGCACTCGCGAGCGAATCGGGCGATTGCTGCGCATGCACGCCAATAAGCGCGAAGAGATCAAGGAGGTCTCTGCCGGCGACATTGCGGCCGCGGTTGGACTCAAAGGCGCCAGAACGGGTGATACCCTGAGCGATGAGACGAACCCGATTGTACTGGAATCGATCGAGTTTCCGGAGCCCGTCATCTCGGTCGCCATTGAGCCGAAGACGAAAGAGGGGCAGGATCGACTGGCGGCTGGGCTGGCGGCGCTGGCCAATGAGGATCCGACCTTCCGAGCCAGTACGGACGAGGAGACCGGTCAAACAATCATCTCCGGGATGGGAGAACTGCACCTCGAGATCATCGTCGATCGACTCATGCGGGAATTTCGAGTCGAGGCGAATGTTGGGAAACCAGAGGTCGCCTACCGGGAAACCGTGACGATCTCGGCGGAGGCTGAGGGCCGGTATGTGCGGCAGACCGGCGGACGTGGACAGTACGGACATGTCTGGCTTAAGATCGAGCCGGCTGCCGACCGATCGGGGTTCGAGTTTGTCAACAAGATTGTGGGCGGCGTCGTACCCAAAGAGTATATTTCGGCGGTAGAGAAGGGCGTGAAAGAGGCATTGCAGACCGGAGTCGTGGCTGGCTACCCTGTAATCGATGTCAAGGTGACCCTGTATGACGGATCGTATCACGAGGTCGACTCTTCAGAGATGTCGTTTAAGATCGCCGGCTCCATGGCGTTTAAGGCGGCTGCGAATCGGGCAAAGCCGGTGCTGCTAGAACCGATTATGCGGGTCGACGTTTCTACGCCGGAAGAGTTTCTTGGAGAGGTCATCGGTAATCTCAATTCGCGTCGCGGTCGGATCACCGGGATCGAGTCGAGAGGGACCGCCCAGGTAGTGCAGGCGGATGTGCCGCTATCGGAGATGTTCGGGTATGCCACCGATCTGCGGTCGGCGACCCAGGGTCGTGCGGGCCATTCGATGCTGTTCTCGCGGTACGAGCCTGTTCCTGTCGGCATAGCCGAAGAGATTGTGGCCCGTACGGGCGGGCGACCAGGCGGACGGTAGTCGGACACAGTTTCGTTTCTAAAGGAGCGGTTCATGGCCAAGGCGAAGTTTGAGCGGACGAAAGAACACATGAACATCGGGACCATTGGGCATATCGACCACGGCAAGACCACCCTGACGGCGGCGATCACGCAGGTCCTGCACGCGGCGAACCCGAAGATCGCCTTTATCCCCTTCGACCAGATCGACAAGGCGCCCGAGGAGAAGGAGCGGGGGATCACCATCAACATCGCCCACGTCGAGTACGAGACGCAGAAGCGCCACTATGCCCATGTCGACTGCCCCGGCCACGC